>JAGOAL010000057.1 GCA_017983975.1 Flavobacterium sp. | reverse complement strand
TAACCACAATCCCATCCGTTTATAAATTACTTTTTGATAATAACAATACTTACGTAGCAGATGGTGTAAATATTTTTAAAAACAATACACAAATATATAGTTCAAGCTTTTTTTCCTTTTACATAGACTTTATTGCATTAAATAATAATGTTTATATCTTAAAAAGAGAGGGTGATTTTGGAACTTTCGATGCATTATATGTTAACGATGTAAATGTTTTCCAAATCTTTGTTGACCAAGGAAAATTTAATTCGCTCACGGTGGTTCAAAACTAAAAAAATGCAAGAAACCAATTGGCACGAAATATATGTTACGCTTTCTCCTAAACTCTTGGGTGTTTGTCGCAGATATATAAATGATATCGCAACAGCAGAAGACATTGTTCAAGATGCTTTTATTGTTGCCATTCAAAAAGAGCGTGAATTAAAAAACAAAGACGCTTTAAATGGATGGTTGCGTAAAATTGTAGTCAACCGAGCCTTAAATTATTTGAAAAACGAACAGAAAATAAATTTTACAAGCACAACAAATTTTGAATGTGTTGATGAAACAAACGAAATGAATATAATTGAACTCGATAAAAAATCAGCACTTTTAGCAAGTGATTTCAGCCACAAGGAATTGTTGGAGGCGATTGATTCGCTTTCTGAAAATCATAAATCCGTTTTTAACCTTTATATTGTTGATGGTTTTTCGCACCTTGAAATTAGCAAACTATTAAATATATCCGTTGGAACTTCTAAATCAAGTTTGTCAAGGGCAAGAAAAAATATTCAGGAATTTCTTTTTGAAAAACTTTCTTTACATTCAAAAGAGAAAAAGAAAAAACGAATAATTGCATTTTTATTGTTTTTAGGTTTTGGAAACCAACTTTTTGCCAATTATTATAAAAAAGCATTTTCTAATTTTGAAATTTCACCAAAAAACACGTTTAATCCGCATAAAGAATGTAATAACTTAGACTTAATTTTACTTAATACGTCTATTTATCGAACTAAAATATTAAAATTAATCACTCTTTTTACAGGCTTAGTTTCATTAATTATATTTTTCTTTTACAATAACGCAACACCTAAAATAATACAAGAAACTAAAAAAAATACAATTATAAATACCATTACCATAAAAGACACAGTACATTTATCAAATGAATTGAAAACTTCGGAAAAAAAGCAGGTGGAAATTGAAGAAAATAGGCCTTTGTTAAATATAAATACGGTTGAAAAAAAGGATTCAACAGCCAATACTGAAACGCCAAAAGTAGTGGTAATTAAAAAACAAATTATTAAAAAAGACACGGTTTATGTGGAAAAAGAATAACTGTTTTTTCTGGTTTTTACTTCTTTTTCAACTTGGTTTTTCTCAAGAAAAGAAGGTTGACACGGTATATGTTTATGAAGAAGTAATCATTAGAGACACTGTTTTTATTGAAAAACCATTAACAAAAATAAAAGTCGATAAAGTAATCTTAAATAAAGAACAAAAAGGAAGTAAACCAAGTATTTCTATTATTCAAAAAAAACAAACAACTATTATTTCTGCTGACACTATACTAATTAAACGGTTCAAAAATAATATTTTCTCTAATTTAGATTATAGTTTAAAACTTAACACTGGTATAACTTCTGTTAGTTTATTAAAAGAATTTGAAATAAAAAACCAACCTTTTTTAAGTTTTGGATTGTTAGTAAAAAAGAAATTATTTAATTCGAATTTTTCGATTGGTACTGAATTTGAAACTTCTTTTTTATTAGATGCTGGAACACAAAACAAAACTAATTCTGAATCTGATTTATTGGGTTATTATTTCACAAATGATGGCAGCCCAAAATTGTTTGAAAGTATAAATACAAATGGGTTTCAATTTCAGGTTCCGCTCCTGTTTTTTTGGAAAATAAATAAGTTTACACCTTCGGTTGGTGTGTTTAGTATATTCAGCAAATACAATGCAAAATTTATTGGTTCTAGTGGAAATTTACCGCTACGATTTGATGAAACGCAAACGTTTAAAGCAAATGCTATTTATTTTGGCTATTTAGCTCAACTAGAATATTCTTTACATAAAAATTGGTCTATTGGAGTAAATTACTCATTTGCTTCGGCTAAAAAATTAGTGTTTCGTCGTGACGATGAATCTTTTGCAATATCAAAAAAACAGACGCAAACCACATTTGGAATTGGTTTACGTTATACTTTTTTGCATTAAAAGACCATCGTCAACTGAATACGTTTTCTCGCTTCATCTACCTCAACCACTTTAACTTGAACGTGTTGGTGCATTTTTACCACTTCATTGACATCGGAAACATAAACTTCTTTGAGCTGGGAAATATGAACCAAACCGCTTTCTTTAATTCCTACATCTACAAAGCAACCAAAAGCGGTAATATTATTTACAATTCCAGGTAAAATCATGCCTGTTTTTAAATCTTTTATCGTTCGAACATTTGGGTCAAATTCAAAAATTTTAGCTGCTTTTCTAGGGTCTAATCCTGGTTTTTCTAACTCTTTTAAAATGTCTTTTAAGGTTAAAATTCCAATTTCTGAAGTAATGTAATTTTCTGGTTTAATTTGTGCAATTTTTTCTTTATTTGCAACTAATTCTTGGGTTTTGATGCTTAAATCCTTAGCCATTTTTTCTACAATCGTATAGGCTTCAGGATGCACTGCCGAATTATCTAATGGGTTTTTTCCGTCTTTAATACGAATAAATGCTGCGGCTTGTTGATACGCTTTTTCGCCCAAACGAGGCACTTTTTTCAATTGTTTTCTGTCTTCAAAAGGGCCGTTTTCAGAACGAAAGGCCACAATATTTTCTGCCATTTTTTCTCCAATTCCAGAAACATAACTCAACAACGATTTACTAGCGGTATTAATATTAATCCCAACAGAATTCACGCAACTCATTACTGTGCTGTCTAATGCTGATTGCAACTTGGTTTGATCTACATCGTGCTGATATTGTCCAACACCAATGGATTTTGGATCGATTTTTACCAATTCCGCCAACGGATCTGAAAGTCTTCTTCCAATAGAAACCGAACCACGAACGGTAACATCATAATTTGGAAATTCTTCACGCGCAATTTTACTCGCCGAATAAACAGAAGCGCCTGCTTCTGAAACCACAAAAACCTGTACCGGCTTATCAAAAGCAATTTTTTTAATAAAAAATTCCGTTTCACGAGACGCCGTTCCATTTCCAATTGAAATAGCTTCAATATTATACGCATTTACCATCGAACGGATTTTTTTCATCGCCATAGCGGTATCATTTTGAGGCGCGTGCGGATAAATGGTTTCATTGTTTAATAAATCGCCTTTTTCATCCAAACAAACCACTTTACAACCCGTTCGATACCCTGGATCGATGGCTAAAATACGTTTTTCGCCTAAAGGCGGCGCCAATAACAACTGACGTAAATTTTCTGAAAACACATCAATGGCTTTGATGTCAGCTTTTGCTTTTGCTTCTTGCAAGGTTTCGTTTGAAATAGCCGGTTCTAACAAGCGTTTATAACTGTCTTTAATGGCTAATTCTAAGTGTTCGGTTACCTCAGAATTTTTATTTTTAATGGTGTTTTCTTCAATGAAATTGATCGCTTCTTCTTTTTCGATGGTAACATTTAGTTTCACGAAACCTTCTGCTTCGGCACGCAACATTGCTAATAATCGGTGGGAAGGTGCTTTTGAAATAGGCTCTTCCCAATCAAAATATTGTGAAAATTTTTGAGCGGCTTCATCCTCTTTTTTCGTCTTGACTACTTTTGTGGTAATCACCGCTTTTCGTTGGAATAATCGACGTAAATTTTTTCTAATAAAAATAGTTTCGTTAATCCATTCGGCAATAATATCGCGAGCGCCTTGTAACGCTTCGTCTTCGTTTTTAACGTTTGCATTCAAATATTTGGAAGCTAAAAACTCAATATCATCATTTCGTTGAGACATAATTATTTTTGCTAATGGCTCTAATCCGTTTTCACGAGCTACATCGGCTTTGGTTTTTTTCTTCTTTTTATAAGGTAAATATAAATCTTCCAATTCTTGTAAATCAAAACTGTTTTCAATTTTAGATTTCAATTCAGGCGAAAGCGCATTTTGCTCTTCAATCGATTTTAAGATGCTTTCTTTTCGCTTGACGATTTCCTCAAATTGCTTATTTAATTTAGAAATAGCTTCAATTTGCACCTCATCTAAATTTCCGGTTTGATCTTTACGGTAACGCGAAATAAAAGGAATCGTGCAATCTTCTGAAAGTAATTTTATAGTAGCTTCAATACTTTTAGGCGCAATGTTGGTTTGGTTTTGTATGAATTGAATTGTGGTCATTGTTACATCTAAATTAAAATGCTAAAATACTATCTTTGAATAAAATTATACCCCAATGGAACCAATATTATTATATCTATTGATTATAAATTTACTAACTCTTTTTATTTGGGGTTATGATAAACAAATGGCTAAAAAAAATAGTCAACGAATTTCGGAAATTCGCTTATTGTTATTGATTTTCTTTGGTGGATTATCAGGCGGTATTTTAGGAATATTGCTATTTAGACATAAAATTTCTAAGCGTATTTTTCTGCTCAAATTTTGTGTTGTAGGTTTATTACATTTAATTCTATTGCGTTTTGTACTACGGATTTTATGGAACTAAATAATATTGTTTAATCCTGAACGATAAAATCTTTTGGGTCTTCTTTTTTAAATTCGGGTTGAATAGTGGTGTGGTTGATACCAAACTTCTCAAATAAAAGCAATTCAATTCGGTTTAAAACCTCATCAAATTGAGTCAATGTAAAATCTTCAGGGCAATCTAAATGCGCTTCTAAATGTATTTCTTCTTCATTTAAATGCCATACATGAATGTGGTGCAACTTTCCGGCACCAGACACTTTATGTACTGCTCTAACAATTTCTTTAATATCAATGTGTGCAGGTGTAAATAGCATTAGCATTTTTGTTGACTTAAGTAATAAATCTATTCCCACAACAATTAAATAAATAGCGATTAAAATCGTCATCACACTATCAACCCAAAACCATCCGAAAAATTTCATTAATAACCCGCCCACTAAAACCGCTATTGAAGCCATCATATCGGTAAGTAAATGTAAGTAGGCCGATTTCATATTCAAATTATGATTGGCGTCTTTTTTTAATAAAATAACCGAAAAACCATTTACAGCTATTCCAAGTGCGGCCAACCAAATTACAAGATTTGATTTTATATCGTGAGGATGTATAAAACGTTCAATAGCTCCATAAATTAAAATGAAAGCCACAATAATTAAAGTAGCGGCGTTTACAAATGCAGCAATCAATTCGGCGCGTTTTAATCCGAAAGTCTGATCAATAGAAGCTTTTCTTCTCGATAATTTATTAGCGATTAAACTAAAAACCAAAGAAAGAACGTCGGAAAAATTATGTAAAGCATCAGAAATTAATGCTAAACTACCTGAAACAATTCCGCCCACAACTTGAGCTATTGTAATTAGTAAATTCAATAAAATAGAATACACTAAATTTTTAGCTTTTACTTCGTGTTTTTCGATGTGAACGTGATTGTGGTTCATTGAAAGATTATTTACATGCTATTTTATGCACACGATTTGCGTGTCTTCCACCTTCAAAAGAAGTGGTTAAAAAAGTATCTACCATTTCTATGGCTTGTTGAATAGAAGTGTATCGAGCTGGAATACTAATAATATTTGCATCATTATGCTGACGCGCTAAAGCGGCAATTTCTTTTGTCCAACACAAAGCAGCGCGAATATCTTGATGTTTATTAACCGTCATAGCTATTCCATTTCCAGAACCACAAATAACAATACCAAAATCAGCTTTTTTACTTTCTACATCATACGCTACTGGGTGACCAAAATCAGGATAATCTACACTTTCAAAAGTATCGGTTCCATGATTATATACTGTGTGTCCTTTTTCTTCTAAATACTGAAGGATTGCT
>JAGOAL010000002.1 GCA_017983975.1 Flavobacterium sp. | reverse complement strand
ACTCTAAGCGGTAAGCTTTAAGCAAAAACCTTTGTTACATTCAGCATAAAGCCTAAAGCTTAATGCCTAAAGCAGAATTATTAATAATTATATATATTTTACAATGAAATCAATTACGATTAAAGGATCAGAAAGAGAAAACGTAGGTAAAAAGGCAACTAAAGCCGTACGTGATGCTGGAATGGTTCCTTGCGTTATCTACGGAGGAAATCAGCCAGTTCATTTTGTTGCAGACGAAAGAGCATTTAAAGATTTAGTTTACACTCCAAACGCACACACAGTTGTAGTTGAGTTAAACGGAACGTCTTTCAATGTAATTATGCAAGACATTCAGTTTCACCCAGTTTCTGACAAAATTTTACACATTGACTTCTTCCAATTAAGTGACGATAAAGAAATCGTTATGGAAGTACCTGTTAAAATTACAGGAACGTCTCCAGGGGTATTATTAGGAGGTGTTTTACGTTTAAACCAACGTCGTTTAAAAGTAAAAGCATTACCTAAAAACTTACCTGATTTTGTAGAAGCAAGTATTTCTGAATTAGAAATGGGAAACAAATTGTATGTAACTAAATTACCTACAAACAATTTCAAATTAATGCACCCAGATAATACTGTAGTTTGTCAAGTGAGAATTTCTCGTGCGGCAATGAAAGCAGCTCAAGAAGCAGCAAAAGCAGAAAAAGGAGCAAAAAAGAAAAAATAATTTATTTTCAATCTATAGAAAAAAGCATCAGTTTACTGGTGCTTTTTTTATGCTTCCTATTTTCTAAACTTTATAGTACTTTTACACCATGAATTGGTTTATAAACATTTTTAAGAAAAACACACCTGAAGATAACATTCCAATGAAGAAATTCTTAATTGTTGGGCTTGGAAATATTGGCTCAGAATACGCAAACACAAGACATAATATTGGTTTTAAAGTTTTAGACTATATTGCCAATCAGGAGGGAATTTCATTTCAAACCCAGAAGTTAGGTGATGTGGCAGAACTCAAAATAAAAGGCAGAACGTTACTCTTACTGAAGCCAAACACTTATATGAACTTAAGCGGTAAAGCAGTGAAATATTGGTTAGAAAAAGAAAAAATCGAAAAAGAAAACCTATTAGTTATTACCGATGATTTGAATTTAGCGTTTGGTACGATTCGCATCAAAACAAAAGGAACTGATGGAGGTCATAACGGTTTAAAAAACATACAATTGCTTTTAAATTCTTCTGAATATCCACGATTTAGATTTGGTATTAGTGATGCCTTTAAAAAAGGGAAACAAGTAGATTATGTCCTTGGCGAATGGGATGCAGCTGAAAAAGAGCAACTAAAAGAACGATTAGCTTTAAGTGCAGAAATCGTGAAATCATTTGCATTAGCCGGATTAAATAACACTATGAATACTTTTAATGGGAAATAAAAAAGGGTAAGCATAACGCTCACCCTTTAATTTTATTCTGATTAATTATTATTCAATAACAATCTTTTTAGTAACCTTACTAGAACCATCTTGAATAGTTACAAGATAAATACCCGATTGTGCATTACTAAGTTGTAGATTTTCATTAAACAAACCATTGTTTGAATATTTATTAGTAAAAATCTCTCTTCCTCTCATATCATGAACCCCTACATTAATTTCATTACTCGAATTAGAAGTAAATTGAATATTGAAGTTTCCATTGTTTGGATTTGGATAAATCGCTAAATTACTGATTGAGAAATTTTCTTCCGAAAGTGTTGCTTGTTGATAACAGACCTCTACTGACCACGAATTTAAACTACCCGTATCTATTTGAAAATAATCATTTAACAATAAGCCCCATGTTCCATTTGTGCTTTTGGTATTGAATCCACTTAAAGCCTGACTAGGTGTAAATGTTCCAGTAGTAATTGGAGCTGCACAAACTATTGCAGGTGAACCATCATTAAATGTAATATTATATCCGTCTTGATCATTACAAATTCTATTCCCCAATATGATAGCTGTTCCATCAGGATGTACAACTTGAGACACTAAATCTCTAATCCAAGCATGAGTAACATTAACATTAACATTTACGTCAGAAATAGTCTGACTAATTGGAATAGTAATAGTTGAAGTTAATGTTGGGCCTGCCACTGAATTATTAGGATCTGGTCCATCTGGTATAGCCATTACTGTACTATTTGTATATGTATTACAAGTAGTTGTTACGGTATATCCTACAGCAAAAACAGGTGAAATATTAAAGAAAATATTTGCATTTGCTTTTACCATAAATCTACAATAAGGAGCAGCTACCCCTGCAGGTAAAGTTACTGCTTGATTACCATCATTTGGGGTATTGGTCAACAATGTTGTCCATGTAACTCCATTATCTGTAGAAAATAAAATATCTACATTAGTGCCACCTGGAATTGAACTATGTCCATTTGTGCCTGATGCTCCTGTCCATACAACCGTTTGGGTAGATCCGACTGAATAACTTGTGTTTGCTGCCATTGTAACAGTTAAAGCGCTTTTATTTGCAACTGTAACTACCATATCATCATAACCAGTTTGTCCTTGTCCCGAGATATTATCTCTTGCCGTTAATCTAAAATTTAAGGTTCTAACTACTGAACTTAATGCTTCGGCCATTACATCTAAACCTGGTGTAGTTGTACTACCTGTTAAAATTGATGACATTTTAGGAAAATATCGAACTGGACTTGCAGAATCTTGATAGTTTACCCAGTTTGGCCCAGTAGTTTTTGTTGCTGAAGCAGCGCTATTGGCATTTGTATTAGATCCCCCGTCATCATTTTGTTCCCAAGTATAAGTTATTGCACCTGCTCCACCTGCATCTGTTGCAGAACCAGTTAACATAAATGGTGTACTTACTGGTATGGTGAAATTTGCACCTGCATTAACTACAGGAGCTGAATGAGAAATAACTACTGTTGTTTGACACGATTTTGTTGCCATATTTGCCTGCACTTGGGCAATACTTGCGGCATGAAATACATCTATAGAATGTAAATGGGTATCATATGGTGTAATTCCTGCGTAACCCATAACAGTAACTCCTGAACCAACTTCAACATTAACTCCATAACCTTCATTTCCATCTGAAAAAGTATGATTTGCCCCAAACTGATGACCAATTTCGTGGGCCACAAAATCTATATCAAAATTATCTCCTACAGGTGTAGTACTTGTAGTATAACCTCTTCCCTTACCTGTTGAACAAACACAACCTATACATCCTGCATTTCCATTATTTCCTACATTAGCCATTAGATGTCCTACATCATAATTTGCATCTCCTACTACATTAGTTAAAGTTGTTTGTAGTTGAGAGTTATAACCTGTATCCGTAGCTCCATAAGGGTCTGTTGTAGTTCCATCATAAATAATAGTCATGTTATCTACTAAATTCATGTGGATTGCAAAATCCGTTTCAAAAACACCATTTACTCGAGTCAATGTAGTATTAATTGCTGCTAATGCACTAGTCTTGGCATCTGCTAAAGCTAATAATGTATGATGAAATGAAGTATATTCTGGTGTTACAGACATGGCAAGTCTGAAATTCAATAATTGACCCGTACTTGATCTAGATACACTACTCGCTCTATCGGTTAAATTATTCATTAATGCTTGCTCAACAGGTGTTGAACAAGTAAATGGAATTTTTCCTTTAACTCTTTCTGAATTATATACCACATGAACTTTTCCATCCGTAGAATAAGGCTCCATATATTCTGAAGGCTTATCTGCTCTAGAAATCATTGTATTGATTCCTCTTGGATTAATTGATAATCTTAATCTTGCATATTTATCATCAATACCCTGTCCTACATAAGAACGAATCTCTGGAAATTGTGCTTGTAAATCTGGAGCAAAATTTGAAGCTTCGTAAACACGAAAACGTTCTAATTTTCCTTCAGCATTTGGTAATGATATAACAGCACTTGTTCTATTTTCTGCAAATCGATCAGAAGCAGTATATAAAACTTGGCGTAAAGCACTTAAATCCAGCTCCATTAATTGAAACTCTTGGGGAAAAGATTCTCTTTGAGCAGAAATAGCAACTTTAACATCATTTCCTTTGTAGTTTGACCACGCTCTTTCTGTTTGTGAAAAACCTAAATTGGTTAATACAATTGAAAAAACAAATAGAAGTAAAGTTTTTTTCATTTTTTGGTAGTTTTTTTGACAGTTTCTTTTAGATTAATATACAAATATAGTAATTTTATAATATTTGCGTTTAATTCATAAAAAAAGAGGTGGTTAATACCACCTCTTTTTTTAATTTGAAAATAAAATTATTCTATTACTATTTTTTTAGATATTTTACTAGAACCATCTTGAATAGTTACAAGATAAATACCCGATTGAACATTACTAAGTTGTAAATTTTCATTAAACAAACCATTGTTTGAATATTTTTTTGTAAAAATTTCTCTTCCTCTTAAATCATGAACATTAACCTTAATTTCATTACCTGAAGTTGAAGTAAATTGAATATTAAAGTTACCATTATTTGGATTAGGATATAAAACTAAATCACTAATATCAAAACTTTCAGAAGAAAGAACAGGAATAAGCTCTGAACGACACAATTGAATAGTAAAAGTATTAAAACTTGCATTTGCAACATTTGAATCTACAACAATATCTTTAAAATATATTAACCAAGCACCTGCACTATTATTGCCATTATATGCGTTAATGTTTGTTGTAGAATAAGGTAAAAAAGAAGGGGTTCCATTTGTTGAGCAATTTACAGCCGAGCCAGATGTATCAAACCATTTGTTCATGTTGGCATTTGTACATGTACTATTGTTATACCAGATACCTGTGTTTAAAGATGTTTGCCATGGAGCTTTAATTAGTAGATTAAATTGTCCTATGTTTGGATGTGTTACATTTGCATAAAAGTTTGCATCTGTTATCGTATAAGAATCTGAAATAGAAAGTGATGTTCCTGGATAAGAAGTACCAGCACTTTCAGTAATCGCCGAATTTAAAGTAAATGGATAATCTGTACAAACATTTTGCATTTGGTAGGTATAGTTTCCTACTGCAAATGGCTGAGAAATATTAAAGAAAATATTTGCACTTGCCTTAACCATAAACCTACAATAAGCGCCTGAAACGCCTGTAGGTAATATCACAACATGTGAACCATCATTTTCTGTACTTGCCAATAATGTCCATGTCACTCCGTTATCTGCAGAAAATGAAATATCTACATTAGCACCTCCTGTAATAGTTTGATGTCCATTTGTGCCTGTTGCGCCTGTCCAAACCACTGTTTGGGTAGACCCTACAGGATAAGTTGTACTTGCTGCCATTGTAACAGTTAAAGCGCTTTTATTTGCAACTGTAACTAACATATCATCATAACCAGTTTGTCCTTGTCCCGAGATATTATCTCTTGCCGTTAATCTAAAATTTAAGGTTCTAGTAACAGAACTTAAAGCTTCGGCTACCAAATCTAAACCTGGAGTTGTTGTACTACCCGCTAAAATTGATGACATTTTAGGAAAATAACGCACTGGGCTTGCAGAATCCTGATAATTTACCCAGTTTGGTCCATCAACTTTTGTTGGTGAAGCAGCACTATCAGCGTCTATATTAGAGCCGCCATCATCATTTTGTTCCCAAGTATAAGTTATTGCACCTGCTCCACCTGCATCTGTTGCAGAACCAGTTAACATAAATGGTGTACTTACTGGTATGGTGAAATTTGCACCTGCATTAACTACAGGAGCTGAATGAGAAATAACTACTGTTGTTTGACACGATTTTGTTGCCATATTTGCCTGCACTTGGGCAATACTTGCGGCATGAAATACATCTATAGAATGTAAATGGGTATCATATGGTGTAATTCCTGCGTAACCCATAACAGTAACTCCTGAACCAACTTCAACATTAACTCCATAACCTTCATTTCCATCTGAAAAAGTATGATTTGCCCCAAACTGATGACCAATTTCGTGGGCCACAAAATCTATATCAAAATTATCTCCTACAGGTGTAGTACTTGTAGTATAACCTCTTCCCTTACCTGTTGAACAAACACAACCTATACATCCTGCATTTCCATTATTTCCTACATTAGCCATTAGATGTCCTACATCATAATTTGCATCTCCTACTACATTAGTTAAAGTTGTTTGTAGTTGAGAGTTATAACCTGTATCCGTAGCTCCATAAGGGTCTGTTGTAGTTCCATCATAAATAATAGTCATGTTATCTACTAAATTCATGTGGATTGCAAAATCCGTTTCAAAAACACCATTTACTCGAGTCAATGTAGTATTAATTGCTGCTAATGCACTAGTCTTGGCATCTGCTAAAGCTAATAATGTATGATGAAATGAAGTATATTCTGGTGTTACAGACATGGCAAGTCTGAAATTCAATAATTGACCCGTACTTGATCTAGATACACTACTCGCTCTATCGGTTAAATTATTCATTAATGCTTGCTCAACAGGTGTTGAACAAGTAAATGGAATTTTTCCTTTAACTCTTTCTGAATTATATACCACATGAACTTTTCCATCCGTAGAATAAGGCTCCATATATTCTGAAGGCTTATCTGCTCTAGAAATCATTGTATTGATTCCTCTTGGATTAATTGATAATCTTAATCTTGCATATTTATCATCAATACCCTGTCCTACATAAGAACGAATCTCTGGAAATTGTGCTTGTAAATCTGGAGCAAAATTTGAAGCTTCGTAAACACGAAAACGTTCTAATTTTCCTTCAGCATTTGGTAATGATATAACAGCACTTGTTCTATTTTCTGCAAATCGATCAGAAGCAGTATATAAAACTTGGCGTAAAGCACTTAAATCCAGCTCCATTAATTGAAACTCTTGGGGAAAAGATTCTCTTTGAGCAGAAATAGCAACTTTAACATCATTTCCTTTGTAGTTTGACCACGCTCTTTCTGTTTGTGAAAAACCTAAATTGGTTAATACAATTGAAAAAACAAATAGAAGTAAAGTTTTTTTCATTTTTTGGTAGTTTTTTTGATTAATACACAAAAATATTAAAAAAATGGTCTTCTCTGCTATAATCTTGATTTTTTTTTAAATTAGTTTCATTTCTAGTGTTAAGAAATTATCTTTGTGTAAAGATTGACCATTTTGAAAAAATATATTTCCATTTTTACATTTTCTGCTACAAAAAAAACAATAATTACCCTCGGTACTTTTGACGGAGTACATTTGGGACACCAAGCTATCCTTAAAAAAATGGTAACCGCAAAAGAAAACGGGACCTATGAAAGCTTAGTGTTAACATTTTACCCGCACCCTAGAATGGTTTTAAATCAAGAGGGGGCTTTGCATCTGCTAAACACTATTGAAGAAAAAACCATTTTACTTGAAAAATTTGGTATCGATCATTTGATTGTGCATCCATTTGATGAAAATTTTTCAAAATTAAGTGCCGAAGCATTTGTTAAAAATATTTTGGTTGATCAATTAAATATTCATAAAATTATCATTGGCTACGACCATCGTTTTGGTGTAAACCGAACTGCCGATATTAACGATTTAATTCATTTTGGCAACCAATATAATTTTGAAGTGGCGCAAATTAACGCCGAAGAAATTAATGAAATTACCGTAAGTTCAACTAAAATTAGAACTGCACTTTTAGACGGAGCAATTGAACTCGCCAACCAATATTTGGGCTATGATTACTTTTTTTCTGGCAAAGTAATAAAAGGAAAACAACTGGGAAGAACAATTGGTTTTCCTACTGCAAATATTGTTTTACTCGAAACATATAAACTAATCCCAAAAAATGGAGTGTATGTCGTTTATAGCACAATAAATAACAACCGTGTGTATGGAATGATGAACATAGGTTATAATCCTACAGTGGGCGAAAATAACAAAACCATTGAAGTTCATTTTTTTGACCTAAACGAAGATTTATACGATAAAATAGTAACTGTTTCTATTGTAAAATTCATTAGAACTGAAGAAAAATTCGAATCAATTGACACACTTAAAATGCAGTTAAATAAAGACCGAGAATTTTCAAAAACCTACCTAAGAGAACTAACTCCTGAGTCTTAGAATAAAAAAATCCCGAAATAATCGGGATTCTATTTTATTGATTCATTTCTGTAAAATACTTGTAAAACAAAGGAATAGTTTCAATACCTTTTAAGTAATTAAACACCCCAAAATGTTCGTTTGGCGAATGAATAGCATCGCTATCTAAACCAAAGCCCATTAAAATAGTTTTGCTCTTTAATTCTTTTTCAAATAAAGCAACAATCGGTATACTTCCTCCCGATCGAACCGGTATTGCAGGCACTCCAAACGTTTCGGTATACGCTTTGTTTGCAGCTCTATACCCAACACTGTCAATTGGCGTAACATACCCTTGCCCTCCGTGATGTGGTGTTACTTTGACTTTAACCGATTTTGGTGCAATACTTTCGAAGTGTTTTTTGAATAACTCCGTAATTTCTTCCCAGTCTTGATTAGGAACCAATCGCATTGAAATTTTAGCAAATGCCTTACTTGCAATAACGGTTTTTGCTCCTTCACCTGTATAACCGCCCCAAATTCCGTTGACGTCTAATGTAGGGCGAATAGAATTTCGTTCATTAGTTACATAACCTGTTTCGCCATACACCTCGTCAATATCTAGTGCTTTTTTATAGTTGTCCAATGAGAAAGGGGCTTTCGCCATTTCAGCTCTTTCTTCAGTTGAAAGTTCTTCTACTTTATCATAAAATCCAGGAATGGTGATATGATTATTCTCATCGTGTAAAGAAGCAATCATTTTTGTCAATACATTAATTGGGTTAGCCACTGCTCCACCATATAATCCTGAATGTAAATCTCTATTTGGCCCTGTAACTTCTACTTCTACATAACTTAAACCTCTTAAACCCGTAGTAATTGAAGGTTGTTGGTTAGAAATCATTCCCGTGTCCGAAATTAAAATAACATCGTTTGCCAGTTTTTCTTGATTGCGTTCTACAAACCAACCCAAACTTTTTGAGCCGACTTCTTCTTCTCCTTCAATCATGAATTTTACGTTACATGGCAAGCAATTATTTTGAATCATGTATTCAAAAGCTTTTACATGCATGTACATTTGTCCTTTATCATCGCAAGCTCCACGAGCAAAAATAGCTCCTTCTGGATGAATTGCTGTAGTTTTAATTACAGGCTCAAAAGGTGGCGAAGTCCATAACTCCATTGGATCTGGTGGTTGCACATCATAATGGCCATAAACCAAAACCGTTGGCAAATTTGCATCGATTATTTTTTCTCCGTAAACGATAGGATAGCCTGGCGTTTCGCAAAGTTCTACAAAATCGCAACCTGCTTTTTCTAAACTTGCTTTTACTGCTTCGGCTGTTAAAACCACATCATGAGCATAAGCACTATCGGCACTCACCGAAGGAATTTTCAGTAACTCTATTAATTCATTTATAAAACGTTCTTTATTAGCTTGAACGTATTGCTTTATATTTTCCATTGTAATTATTTGATAATGTTCAAAAATACAAAAAATGTTAAATCAAATTGATAAATTTGTTGTTCAATATAGAGAACGTTAAAAACAAAACCGTTGAAAGCAGAAAAGAATAATTTTTCAAAAAATGAAATCCAATCCAAATTGGAATACTACTGCGCTTATCAAGAGCGATGTTATAAGGAAGTCGAAGAAAAATTATACTCTTTTGCTGCTACTTCAGCTGAGAAAGAAGAAATTCTAACTTATCTTATCGAAAATAATTTCATCAATGAAGAACGTTTTGCTCAAAGTTTTGTTCGCGGAAAACACAATTATAAATTTTGGGGCAAAAATCGCATCATTAATGAATTAAAATATCGAAATATCTCGTCAAAAATCATCGAAATTGCATTAAAAGAAATTCCAAAAACAACTTATTTGTCAAATTTTCATGCGCTAGCCGAAAAAAATTGGGAAAGCAATACCGAAAGAAAAGGCCCGAAGAAAAACAAAAAATTTGTAGATTTTTTACTCCGAAAAGGCTATGAAACGAGTTTGATTTATGACAAGTTGTATGAATTGGACAATAATTAATGAGCCAATCTCCAATGTGGCAATGTGCCAATTGAAATAATTGACTCATTAGCATATCGACTTATTGACACATTGACTAATTGGCATATCGTCAAATTAACACATTAACCCTATCTTTGCAAAAAAATAATCCATGTTAGAAAATAAAGACCAATCTAGAACCAGCTTATCTCAATTAGGAGAATTTGGATTAATTGATCACTTGACAAAATCGTTTACTATTCAAAAAGAGTCAACCATAAAAGGAATTGGCGATGATGGTGCCGTACTCGACTTTGGAACTAAAAAAGCAGTCATTTCTACCGATTTATTAATTGAAGGTGTTCATTTTGATTTGGCCTACATGCCCTTGCGCCATTTAGGATACAAAGCAGTGGTAGCAAACATTTCTGATATTTGTGCGATGAATGCCACTCCTACTCAAATTACGGTTTCTATTGCGGTTTCAAATCGATTTCCATTGGAAGCTTTAGAAGAATTATTTGACGGAATTACGATGGCTTCAAAAGTATACAATGTAGAAGTTATTGGTGGCGATACTACTTCTTCGCAAAAAGGATTAATTATTAGTATTACTGCAATAGGCGAAGCAAATTTAGAAGATATAACCTATAGAAATGGAGCAAATGCAACTGATTTATTAGTAGTTTCGGGCGATATTGGTGCTGCCTATATGGGATTACAAATCTTAGAACGCGAAAAGCAAGTATTTCAAGTAAATCCAAATAACCAACCTGATTTAGAACCTTATACTTACTTAATTGAACGCCAACTCAAACCTGAAGCACGTAAAGATTTAAAAGAACTATTTGAAAAATTAGCATTCAAACCAACCGCTATGATTGATGTTTCAGATGGATTATCCTCGGAAATCATGCATTTATGCAAACAAAGTGGTGTAGGTTGTAATTTATATGAAGAGAAAATTCCGGTTGATCCGCAATTAATAAATGTGTGTGAAGAATTCAACTTAGACATCACAACGGTTGCCTTGAGTGGCGGCGAAGATTATGAGTTGCTTTTCACCATTAAAATGGAAGATTACGATAAAATCAAAGGCAATCCTAACTTCACAGTTATTGGCCACATGACTCAAGCTAGCGAAGGAATGCATTTAGTAACCCGTGCTAATACTAAAATTGAATTGAAGGCACGTGGCTGGAATGCGCTGGAAGGTTAGAAAATGATTTTAATCCTGCAAGGTCTTTTTTGACCTTGTAGGTTTCAAGCTAAAAGTTATGCGACATTTTAAACTAAATTGCGTAATAACAATAAACAAAAGATGAACATACATTTAAATACTGAAAGATTAAATATAAAACCTATTTCTGAACTAAATATTGAAGACGTTTATAAGTTGCAATCGTTAGAAGAAACTGCAAAATTTAACACATCGGGAATTCCAAAAGATGTAAACGAAACAAAGATTACTGTTAAAAATTGGATTGTCGAAAATGCTAAAGAAAACACTAAACGATTTACGTTTTTAGTTGAATTAATTGATGGAAATGAATTTATTGGTTTAATTGGAATTAATTTAGGGAAAGAACATTATAAAAATGCGGAAGTTTGGTTTCAATATGATTATAAATTTTGGAATAAAGGTTATGCAACTGAAAGTTTAAGAAAAATAATAGATTTTGGATTTAAAAACTTGAAACTACATAGAATTGAAGCTGGTTGTGCAATTGAAAATATTGGTTCAATCAGTGTTTTAGAAAAAGTTGGTATGTTTAGAGAAGCACATACACGAAAATTATTGCCTTTAAAATCTGGGTGGTCAGATAATTATGGATATGCAATTTTGTCAACAGATGAAAGAAAATAATCGGTTTTCAAAGTTAGCAACCTCGTCAAACACCAAAATGGTTTAATACCTACAAGGTTTTGAAAACCTTGCAGGAATAAAAAATCCCAAATTCAAAACATGAGTTTGGGGATTTTTTTGGAATTTGGAATTTATCTTTTTTGGAATTTTTCAATTACATTTTCATCAACCAGTTTCTCATCGAAACTTCATTATTGATAATATCACGTAATTCTGAAATTTTCACTCTATCTTGTTGCATAGAATCTCTGTGGCGAATGGTTACCGTTTCATCTTCTAAGGTTTGATGATCAACCGTAATACAAAATGGTGTTCCAAGAGCATCTTGTCTTCTGTAACGTCTTCCAACCGCGTCTTTTTCATCATAGGCTACATTGAAATCCCATTTTAAATCTTCGATAATTTTATTGGCAACTTCTGGTAAACCGTCTTTTTTAACTAATGGTAAAACGGCAGCTTTTGTTGGCGCTAAAACACTTGGTAAACGTAAAACTGTCCTGGTCGAACCATCTTCTAACGTTTCTTCACAAAGCGAATTTGAGAAAACCGCTAAGAACATTCGGTCTAAACCAACCGAAGTTTCTACAACATAAGGTGTATAATTTGAATTGGTTTCGTTATCAAAATACTGTAATTTTTTACCTGAAAATTGTTCGTGTGCTTTCAAATCGAAATCGGTTCTAGAGTGAATTCCTTCTAATTCTTTGAATCCGAATGGGAAGTTAAATTCAATATCAGCCGCAGCGTTTGCATAATGAGCTAATTTTTCGTGGTCATGAAAACGGTAATTTTCTCTTCCTAAACCAAGTGATAAATGCCAATTTAAACGAGTGGTTTTCCAATATTCATACCATTTCATTTCTTCTCCTGGCTTCACAAAGAATTGCATTTCCATTTGTTCAAATTCACGCATTCTAAAAATAAATTGACGAGCAACGATTTCATTTCTAAAAGCTTTTCCGGTTTGTGCAATTCCAAAAGGAATTTTCATTCTACCCGTTTTTTGAACGTTTAAGAAGTTTACAAAAATACCTTGAGCCGTTTCTGGACGAAGATATAAATCCATAGCACTTTCTGCAGAAGCCCCTAATTTTGTACCAAACATTAAGTTGAATTGCTTCACATCGGTCCAATTTTTTGAACCACTTTCTGGACAAGCAATTTCTAGTTCTTCAATTAGAGCTTTTACATCGGCAAGGTTTTCGGTTTCTAAAGAGCGAGCCATTCGTTCTAGAATTTCCTTCTTTTTGGCCAAATATTCCATTACGCGTGGATTGGTAGTTTTGTATTGCTCTTCATCAAATGAAGCACCAAAACGTTCGCGTGCCTTGTCGATTTCTTTTTGTGCTTTTTGGTTTAATTTTTCGGCATAATCCTCAATTAAAACATCGGCACGGTATCTTTTTTTCGAATCTTTATTATCAATTAATGGATCATTAAATGCATCCACATGACCAGAAGCCTTCCAAGTGGTTGGGTGCATTAATATTGCTGCGTCTAAACCTACAATATTTTCGTGCATTTGCACCATTGCTTTCCACCAATATTCTCGGATGTTCTTTTTTAACTCCACACCATTTTGTGCATAATCATACACTGCACTTAGTCCATCGTAAATTTCGCTTGACGGAAAAATAAATCCGTATTCTTTTGCGTGCGAAACTACATTTTTAAATATATCTTCTTGTTTTGCCATACTGCAAAAGTAAAAATAGGATTGGAATAAAGAAAAGTTTTTAAGGAATTAAATACAAATTATTTATAATCAAATGTAGACGAGCCTATTTTGGTAAACTCACTGTAAATATTGATGATGTATTTTCCTTTAGGTGATTTGTTTTGTACTAAATCTACATACGCACAAACATCGGTGTCGTTTTTATTGTAATTTACCTCTGAAACGGCACTATATTGAAGTTTTACACCTAATTCATTTTCAACAAATGAATTGTCTTTTGAAACGATTTGATTTTTAGGATTTACAACTTGGATATACAATGTTTTGTCGCCCGATTTTACAATTTCATTCTTTTGTAAGGTGTAACAAACACGCAACTGTTGAATTTGAGAATTGTTTGATTTGTATAAATTAGAATAAATTTTTACTCCTTTTGCATTTATATTTACAGCTGATAAACGATTTGGCGCCACTGGAATAGTTGCAGCATTTGTTTTAGAAATTTTAGCAATCGCTTGATTTTTTTCAGCAATTTTATCGTTTAATACTTGTGCTTTTTGTGCGTAAAACAAAATTGAATCGTTTACTAATTCAGCATTGAATTGGCGTGTTGAATCTGAAGAAAGCGCCAATAATTGTGTGTTTTTGGTTGATTCAACACTCAGAGAATCATATTTATGTAAAATTTCGCCTAATTGGCTTTCTAAAATTTGAATTTCTAATTCAGAATCTTTTTTAAACGCTGCAAATTCTTCTGTAACTTTATAATAATTTACACTAAAAAACAACAATAATAACATCAATATTATGATGCTAATTTTTGTAATTTTGTTTTTATTAATCGCCATACCCTACTATTATACTGCAAAAGTATTCAAATTAATTAATTTTATTTTAATAAACCGACAAAATGCTGAAAAACCTGATAAACTTGCTTTTTCCGAAATTATGCACTGGCTGCAATTCACTTTTGTTGGAAAATGAAATTTTAATTTGTGCTCATTGCCGTCATGAATTGCCGCTAACCCAGCATCATTTAATGAACAATAACTACATCTCAAAAAAATTTTATGGAATTATTCCGGTTGAATTTTGTAGTGCAATGCTTTATTTTCATAAAGACGGAATCGTTCAAAATCTTATTCACCATTTAAAGTATAAAAATCGGCCAGAAATTGGTACGCTGTTAGGAAATTGGTATGCAAATGACCTAAATGAAGTTGCAAAAGAGCATCATTTTTCGGCAATAATTCCGGTGCCGCTTCATAAAAAAAGGTTTAAAGAACGAGGCTATAATCAAGTAACCACTTTTTGTGTAGCCTTATCGCAAAACTTAGGAATCGAAATAAACGATCAACTTTTGTATCGAAAAATGTATTCGAAAACACAAACAAAAAAAAGTAAAGAAGCCCGATCTGAAATTACTAATACACTCTTTGATGTTTCTTTTACTTCTGCCGATCATGGAAAGCATTTTTTATTAGTAGATGACGTAATTACATCGGGCGCAACGCTTGAAGCCTGCGCAAGAGCACTATTAAAAATTCCGAATGTAAAAATTAGCATCCTTACTATTGCATACACTGATTCTTAAAAATTACTAAAATTTGTATGTTTACTTGAATTATAGTTGTTATTTTGTACCTTCTTATTTTTTGAAAATGATAAAATTAAAACATATTATATTCCTTTTTGTAGTAGCTATTTTTTTTACAAATTGCGCTAAAAGAGGCACGATTACTGGTGGGCCAAAGGACACTATTGCGCCAAAAATTGTAGGAAGTTTGCCGGAGAACTTTAGTACAAATTTTAAAGGATCTGAAATAAAAATTAATTTCAACGAATTAATCAAAGTGAAAGACATTACTAAGCAATTGATCATTTCACCGCCTTTAAAAAAACAACCTATAATTGTTCCGCAAGGAAGTGCTAGTAAATTTATTTCCATAAAATTATTAGATACATTACAAGATAATACTACTTATAGTTTTAATTTTGGCCAAAGCATATCGGATAACAATGAAAACAATCCGTATTCGCAATTTAAATATGTTTTTTCTACCGGAAATTATATTGATTCTTTGACAGTTGTAGGAAAAATAAAAGATGCTTATAATCAAAAACCAGATAATTTTGTGAGCGTTCTTTTGTATGATGCTAAAACGTTTACCGATTCAACTGTTTATAAAGAAACCCCTTTATATGTAACCAATACTTTAGATAGTCTAAAACTGTTTTCACTTGAAAATTTAAAAGAAGGTTCCTATCAAATTATTGCATTAAAGGACAAATCTGGGAATAATAAATTTGACCCAAAAAGCGATAAAATTGGTTTTTTAAACGAACCGATAACATTACCTACTTCGACCGCCTATGAATTGGAATTATTTGCCGAAAAACCTATATTTAAAGCATTTAAACCTACTCAAGAAAGCAACAACAAACTCTTTATGGGTTATGAAGGCAATCCTAAAAACTTAAAAGTATCAGCCAAAAAAGGAAATAAAAATATTCCTATAAAAATGGCTAAATTTCCAGAAAAAGAGAAAGATTCTGTCCAACTATTTTTTCCAAAAATGGAATTAGATTCATTAGAAATATTAGTAGAAAATGAAACGTATTCAAAATCATTTACATCAAAATTAAAAAGTCTTAAAGAAAGTGATAGCCTAAAAATAGACGCCAAAACTCAAGGCACTTTGTCTTTTAGAGAACAATTTATTTTAAAGAGTTCAATGCCTATTATATCTATTGATAATTCTAAAATAACCCTAAGAAATAAAGATTCAGTTGCTGTTAACTTTACTTCAAGTTATGATGATTTTAATCAAGAAATTAGTTTTGATTTCAAGAAGGAAGAGGAACAGAAATATACTTTAGAAATCTTACCCGAAGCGTTTACCGATTTTTATGAAACTAAAAATGACTCTTTGCAATTTGATGTAAGAACTAAACTTATTTCTGATTATGGGAATTTAAAAGTTAACCTATCGGGAGCAAAACGATTTCCTTTAATTTTAGAAATCCTTGATGAAAAAGGAGATGTAATGTATTCTAAAATATCGCAAAAAGAAACAGCGCTGATTTTTGAAACCATTGAGCCTAAACAATATACTTTACGGGTTATTTATGATGACAATGCCAATGGTTTTTGGGACACAGGCGATTATTTGGCAAAAAAACAAGCCGAAGAAATTATTTATTATCCTAAACAAATCGACGTTAGAGCCAACTGGGATGTTGAACAAGATTTTGGTTTAGAGTAATTTAAATTGATCTTTATCCTTCAAAAAATTGAATTGTTCTCGGGTCGAAATTTGCGTGTTTTTATCTAACTCACAATAAAAAATTCCTAATTCATTTTGGCAATTTAACTGTTCATTACCCATAAAATCAAATACTTTTGAATGGCCTGGATAGTCTAATCCGTTTGCATCTTCGCCTATTCTATTGACGCCTATGGTATAACACATGTTTTCAATGGCGCGTGCTTTTAAAAGCGCATCCCATGCATTAATTCGAGGTTTTGGCCAATTAGCCACATACAATAACATATCGTAATTTTCTACATTTCGGACAAAAACCGGAAAACGCAAATCGTAGCAAATTTGAAGACAAATATTCCAATTGTTATACTTTACTATTACTTTGTCTTCGCCTTTAGTGTAGGCTTTATCTTCGCCAGCAAGGGCAAATAAATGTCGTTTGTTATAATATGCAACTTCCCCCGATGGAAATACAAAAACCAAACGATTATAAAAATTATCATTTTCTATAATCACTAAACTTCCGGTAATAGCGCATTTCTTTTGCATCGCTAATTCTTTCAACCAAGTCATAGTAGGTCCGTCCATTGATTCCGCTACGTTATGCAGATGCATGGTAAATCCTGAAGTAAACATTTCGGGTAAAATAAATAAATCAAACGATTCGTCTTCATTCAAAAAATAATCTTGAATAAATTTTCTATTCACTGTTGGATTTTCCCAAGCTAATTTGGTTTGAAAAAGCGCGATTTTCATTGGATTCTAATTTGATTAAAAGTACAAAAAAAACGCATCCAAATGAATGAATGCGTTTTTATTATTTTGAAGTTTCTGTGAATTATTTCACAGATGCTTTTAAAAATTCTCTGTTCATACGAGCGATGTTTTCTAACGAAATTCCTTTTGGACATTCGATTTCACATGCTCCAGTATTGGTACAATTTCCGAATCCTTCTTCGTCCATTTGACGCACCATATTTAACACACGATTTGTAGCTTCAACTTTTCCTTGCGGTAATAATGCATATTGTGAAACTTTTGCACCTACGAATAACATTGCAGAACCGTTTTTACAAGTTGCTACACAAGCACCACATCCGATACATGCAGCCGCCATAAACGCTTTGTCTGCATCATCTTTAGGAACTGGAATTGAGTTAGCATCAATAGTATTTCCAGAAGTATTAACCGATACAAACCCCCCTGCTTGTTGAATTCTATCGAAAGCACTTCTATCTACTACTAAATCTTTGATTACTGGAAACGCTTTACTTCTCCATGGTTCGATGTAAATAGTATCGCCATCATTGAACATTCTCATGTGCAACTGACAGGTAGTAATTCCGGTATCTGGTCCGTGAGCACGTCCATTTATGTATAAAGAACACATTCCGCAAATACCTTCACGACAATCGTGATCAAAAGCTACTGGTTCTATATTTTCGTTTATTAATTGTTCATTTAATTGGTCTAACATTTCCAAAAACGAACTTGCAGTAGAAACATTATCTAATTTATAAGTTTCCATGCTCCCTTTAGAATTAGCATTTTTTTGACGCCAAATTTTAAGGTTTATATTGATATTTTTTGCTGCACTCATACTATTTTATTTGTAATTTCTAGCTGCTATTTTTATAAACTCGTATTTCAATTCTTCTTTATGAAGTTCTTCTTTTGTAATATCGTCTCCTTTGTATTCCCAAGCTCCTACGAATGAGAAATTCTCATCATCACGAAGTGTTTCGCCTTCAGCATCTTGGTATTCTTCACGGAAATGACCTCCACAAGATTCTTTTCGTTGTAAAGCATCCATTGCCATTAACTGACCTAAATCAATTAAATCTGCAACACGTAAAGCTTTTTCAAGTTGAGGATTCAACTCGTCATTGCTTCCTGGGACATTTACGTCTTTGTAGAAATCTTCTTTTAATTGAGCTATTTCAGCGATTGCTTCTGTTAACCCTTTTTCATTACGTCCCATTCCTACTTTATTCCACATAATCAAACCTAATTTTTTATGGAAATAATCTACCGATTTAGAACCTTTATTGTTTAAGAATTTACTGATTGAATCTTTTACTCTAGCTTCAGCTTCAGCAAATTCTGGAGCATCAGTAGTAATTTTACCCGTTCTGATTTCGTCTGCTAAATAATTTGAGATCGTGTAAGGTAAAACGAAATAACCATCGGCCAAACCTTGCATTAATGCAGAAGCTCCTAAACGATTTGCTCCATGATCAGAGAAATTTGCCTCACCAGCAACGAAACAACCAGGAATAGAAGATTGTAAGTTATAATCAACCCAAACACCACCCATAGTATAATGCACTGCTGGATAAATTTTCATTGGAGTTTCATATGGGTTTTCATCGGTAATTTTTTGATACATGGTAAATAAGTTACCATATTTCTCTTCTAACCATTGTTTTCCAAGCGCAGTAATTTCTTCTGGGGTTGGATTATGATTTCCTTTAGCAAAAGCGGCTTGTTTTCCTTTAGTTTGAATCTCTGTTGAGAAATCTAAGTAAACACCTTCGTTTGTATCATTTTCTTCAATTCCTCTACCTTCATCACATACTTCTTTAGCAGCTCTTGAAGCTACGTCACGAGGTACTAAATTTCCAAAGGCTGGATATTTTCTTTCTAAATAGTAATCTCTATCTTCTTCGGCTAATTGTGTTGGTTTTAATTTTCCTGCACGAATAGCTTCTGCATCTTCTTTTTTCTTTGGTACCCAAATACGTCCTGAATTTCTTAAAGATTCAGACATTAAGGTTAATTTTGCTTGATTAGTTCCATGAACAGGAATACAAGTTGGGTGAATTTGAACATAACAAGGATTTGCAAATAAAGCACCTTGTTTGTGTACTTTCCAAGCTGCTGTTACGTTACTTCCCATTGCGTTTGTAGATAGGAAATATACGTTTCCGTAACCTCCAGAAGCAATAACAACCGCATGAGCCGAATGTCTTTCGATTTCTCCAGTTACTAAGTTACGAGCAATAATTCCTCGTGCTTTACCATCAACTTTAACTAAGTCTAACATTTCGTGACGGTTGTACATTTTTACACGACCTAATCCGATTTGTCTAGATAAAGCAGAGTAGGCTCCTAATAATAATTGCTGACCTGTTTGTCCGGCAGCGTAAAAAGTACGTTGTACTTGTGTTCCACCAAACGAACGGTTGTCTAACATTCCGCCATATTCGCGAGCAAAAGGAACTCCTTGTGCTACACATTGGTCAATGATATTTCCCGAAACTTCGGCTAAACGATGAACGTTTGCTTCACGTGCACGGTAGTCACCACCTTTAATTGTATCGTAGAAAAGACGGTACACACTGTCACCATCATTTTGGTAATTTTTTGCAGCATTTATACCTCCTTGAGCTGCAATTGAATGCGCGCGACGTGGAGAATCTTGAAAACAAAATGCTTTTACATTATAACCCATTTCTCCAAGAGAAGCAGCTGCTGATGCTCCTGCTAAACCAGTTCCTACTACAATAATATCAATTTTTGGTCTATTATTTGGAGCAACTAATTTCAAATGGTTTTTATGATCGGTCCATTTGTCTTTTAATGGACCCGCTGGTATTTTAGAATCTAACTTCATAATATATACTGATGTTGATTATTTTTTAAAGTGTAATATAAGAGGAATAATTGCAAATAATAGCGGTACTATAATTGCAAACGCTTTTCCAAAAAACTTAATCACTGGAGTTAATTTTGAACTATTCACACCAATTGTTTGGAAAGCACTCTGAAAACCATGCCATAAGTGGAATGATAAAGCTAACATAGCTAATACATATCCAATTGTAAAATACAATCCATATTTAGCATCTTTAAAAAACGCTACGGTTAATTTGTATAAGTCTTTATATAAATCAGCTGTTTTTACATCTGCCTGACTATAGTATAATTCGGTTCTGTTTTTGATCACAAATTGCTTTGGCATCATGGCTTGTTCTGCCTTTTCACCTTCTTTTGCAACTTGATCTACTGGAAAATACTGTCCTACTTGAGTTCCTACATAAAAAACTTGTTTTTGCCCTTGCACCTCAATGGTTTTTGTCATTATAGGCATGTTTTTGTCAAAATGCATTTTTGCCCAAAAATTCACCATATGAGTCGCTATAAAAACTAAAATAATAGTTCCTAAAACCGCCATGTTTCTTGAAGCAAAACTACTTGAAGAACCATCTGTTTTAGCATAGCCAATAGGTCTTGCTTTTTTGTTTTGAATCGTTAATAATATTCCGTCGATTGCATGGAATAAAATAGAAATGTACGTTAAATAAGAAAGTAATTTTACTGCCGGATTGGAAGTCATAAATAAGGCATACTGATTAAAATTCAAAGCATTGTTTGGAACAAGCAATTGAAGATTTCCTGCTAAGTGACCTGCCAAAAACAAGCATAAAAATAAACCTGTAAGAGCCATCCAATATTTTTTTGCGATAGATGACTTTAAAAGTGCTGATTTTGCCATAATTTTATTTGATTGTAATAGTTTTATAAAAATCAAAACAAAAATACAGCTATTTGAAATTAACTACAACCTTTTAGGGCTAATTTATAATGAATTTAAAATAATTTAACTTCTGTTGAATATCAATAGGTTATAATAGTATTTCTATAGTATATATATCATTTTAGCGATTTTTTTATAGAATATCACTACTAAATGGGCTTAAAATTTCTCGTAAACTAATTTATTAATGCAAAAAATCAAGTGATTACATCAACGATAAAACAATTCTTGGTGACAATCAATATTCTATTTATTCTTTTTTGGCGCAATAATTTCGAAGTCGCTTGTTGCAGTGGAATCATCTTTTGTGATTGATAGTTTATACTTTCCAACAGATATATAATAAACATTATTTTCTGCAGGTTTTATACCCACTTTTTTATCACTTTTATTCCATTTTTCCGCAACTTCTTTGGCGAGCTCATATGTATAAGTAAATGAATTTAAACCTTTCTTAACAGATATTTGCTCTTGATAAATCAAACGATTGGTTTCGGTAGAAATGGATATTTTAGCCATCCCATCTTCATTTGAATAGTACCAAATTTCTTGTGAGGGCGATTTTGCTTCTTCCCATGCATAGGATTTATTACCCCAACGATCCGATTTAATTCTATCGTTCACTTTAAACAAATGGATATTTTTCGCTAAAACTTCTTTTGTTAATTCTTGCACTTTCGAAAGGTCTATTTTGTAAATTGAACGCCCGTGTGTTCCTACAATTAGTTCTTTTGCTTTGGCTTGAATTTTCAAATCATGCACCGCTACTTTTGGCATTCCATTAGAGAAGTTTTGCCAAGTTGAACCTTTGTCAATAGAAATAAACAATCCATTATCTGTTCCAACATATAAAATATTCTCGTTAGCCGAATCTTCAATAATTACATTTACGGCCTGCGATAATCCATTGGAACTAGCAGTCCAAGTGTTTCCGAAATCTTCCGAAACAAAGACATAACTTTCAAAATTGTCATTTCGATAGCCATTCAAGGTAATGAAAACTCGTTCTTTTTTGTGTGAAGAAGCTACCACTCGTGAAACCCATAAATTTTGAGGTAATCCCGAACTTTCGGGACTAGAAATCAATTGCCATGAAGCGCCACCATCTTTAGAAACCTGAATTTTTCCATCGTCAGAACCCACGTATAGCAATCCAAATTGGAGTTTACTTTCCGAAATTGTTGTAATTGTTCCAAAAGCCACATTTCCTTCTTTGGGCCCGTTTGTTAAATCATCTGAAATTTTTTCCCACGATTTGCCTTGATCCATGGAACGATGCAAAAATTGGGATCCCATGTATAAAATATCTTGATTGTGCGAAGAAAGTAAAATGGGCGTTTGCCAATTGTATCGCAACGGTTTTTCATCCTTTCCTGCTTTTGGCGAAATAAAATCAAACTGATTTTCTTTTTGGTTGATGCGGTAATAATTCCCAAATTGGTACCCCGTGAAAACCACATTTGGATTGCGACTATCGATTTGAATTTGCATACCATCGCCACCGATTAATTCTTTATACGGATAATTTCCTTCTTGATGCCAAGCTACATTTTGCTGAAAATCATTAGGTCCAAACCACACTCCATTATCCTGCAATCCGCCATAAATATGATACTCTTCTTGATTATCAACATTCACCGCATACAATTGACCAACAGCTTCATTATTACATTTAATCCAATGCGCTCCATTGTCATATGAAATATTAATTCCGCCATCGTTTCCATTAATAATGTGATTCGAATTTTCAGGATTGATCCAAGTTACATGATGATCGGCATGCACATTTTCTTTGGAAATAGCTTGAAACGTTTTACCTCCATCTTCTGAAAACAATAATGGAACGCCGCCAATGTATACTCGGCTTTCATTAGATTCATCTACCAAAATATTTGCAAAATAATACCCATACGTATAATACATATCATCGATATATGACGTGTTTGTTTTTTTCCAAGTTACTCCGCTATCTTCCGATTTATAGATTTCACAACCGATAACTTCGGTTTCAAACAAGGCTTTGTTGGCATCCAAAAGTTGGTCTAGTACTGCATTTGTTCCTGCATTTTCTACCCATTTTTTTATGTTTTCGGCACGGTATTTTTCACTAAAACCACTTTCTTTCAAGGCATTATTAAGCTCTTTATTATCTATATTTTGAAAATCCTCACCCGGTGAAGCAAGCATGAGTTGCAACTTATTTTTTGAAACCGCTTTTGGTCGTTTATTCTGATTGTCGACAACGGCATAAATCACATTTTCATTAAATAAAGCTAAGCCAATTCTTCCCACACCTTCATTCGAAGGAAATCCACTTTCTTTTGAAGTGATTAATTTCCAAGTTGTTCCGCCATCTTCACTTTTATAAATACCCGATTTTTCGCCATCACCATCAAAATGCCACGCTTTTCTATCTTTTTGCCAAGACGCCGCAAACATAATTTTTGGATTATTTTTTGAAACTGCTAAATCAATAATTCCTGTATCTTCTGAAATGAATAAAGTTTGTTTCCAAGATTTCCCACCATCAGTTGACTTATATATACCGCGTTCTTTATTGGTTGTATATAAATGACCTACAGCCGAAACTACAATTTCATTCAAATTACTTGGGTTAACCCAAATTCGGCTAATATGATGTGAATCGTTTAACCCTAAATTTTGCCACGTTTTGCCTTTGTCAGAAGATTTTAAAACTCCAACACCAACATAAGAGGAGCGAGAAGAATTCACTTCACCTGTTCCCACCCAAATGGTTCCTGAAGTCCAATCTACTGATACCGAACCACAGTTTATAGTTTCGGCACTGTCCATTACAGGCTCAAATGAAGTTCCGTTATTGTTTGTGTACCAAAGTCCGCCTGAAGCATACGCTACATAAAATTCGGTTGGATTTTTCGGATTTACTGCAACATCAACCACACGACCGCTCATGATTGTTGGCCCAATATTTTTAGCTGTTACTTTATTAAAAAAGGAATTTTGAGCAAATGTAACTTGCGCAATTAATAAAAACAGTATCGTTATTTGTTTCATTTTGAAAAATTTTCTTGAAAATTAACTAAAACTATAGACTTCTACAAAATTTCTATTGGTTTTAACATCTTTTCATTTTTATCTTTTTAATTTTGTACTTGAAAATTCTCCATACTATGAAATACCATCAAATCGACCGCGAATTGTATATTAAAAATAGATCAAAATTCACGGCGCAAATGAAACCAAACAGTGTTGCGGTTTTTAATTCAAATGACATTTATCCTGTAAGTGCCGATAGTACTTTACCTTTTGCACAACACAGAGATATTTTATATTTATCGGGTGTGGATCAAGAAGAAAGTATTTTATTGCTTTTCCCTGATGCACCATACGAACATTTGAAAGAAATTTTATTCTTAAAAGAAACGAATGAACATATTGCTATTTGGGAAGGTGAAAAACTAACCAAAGAACGTGCATTTGAAGTTTCAGGAATTAAATCGGTGATTTGGTTACAAGATTTTCACAAGACGTTGAAAGAAATTATGGCGTATGCCGAAACGATTTATATCAACACCAACGAACATTATAGAGCGGTTATTGAAACCGAAACTCGTGAAGCAAGATTTATTAAATGGTGGAAGGAAAATTATCCGGCGCATAAAGTAGAAAAATCAAATCCTATTTTACAAAGATTACGATCGGTTAAAGAAAGTGAAGAATTGGACTTAATCCAAAAAGCCTGTGATATTACTGAAAAAGGATTTCGTCGTGTGTTACAATTCGTAAAACCAAACGTAATGGAATACGAAATTGAAGCTGAATTTTCGCATGAATTTTTAAGAAATCGTTCGAAAGGTTTTGCTTACACACCCATTATTGCTTCAGGTAACAACGCGAATGTGTTGCATTATATTGAAAACAACCAACAATGTAAAGCTGGCGATTTAATTTTATTAGACGTTGGTGCTGAATATGCGAATTATTCTAGTGATATGACGCGTATGGTTCCTGTTTCGGGTCGTTTTACCGATAGACAACGCGCGGTTTATCAAGCAGTTTTAAATGTGAAAAACGAAGCTACTAAACTATTGGTGCCAGGAACTTTATGGAAACAATATCATGTAGAAGTTGGTAAAATCATGACTTCTGAATTATTAGGTTTAGGATTGATTGACAAAGCCGATGTACAAAACGAAAATCCAGATTGGCCAGCCTATAAAAAATATTTCATGCACGGTACTTCGCACCACATGGGATTAGATACGCATGATTATGGATTATTACACGAACCAATGCAAGCCAATATGGTATTCACTGTAGAACCAGGAATTTACATCCCAAAAGAAGGTTTTGGTATTCGTTTAGAAGACGACATGGTAATTCAATCTACAGGAGCTGCATTTAATTTAATGCGCAATATTCCAATAGAAATTGAGGAAATTGAAGCGATAATGAATGCTTAATTTGGATATTCAGATATTCGGATTATAGATTTTTAGACAGGACGGTTTGCGAAAGTGAGCCGTTTTTTATTAGTTTACTTCGCAAAAAAACTTTGCGCCCTTTGCGTTTAAACTCTACCTTTGCTTTTATGAAAACTACCAACTTCAAAAACACTAAAATCAGTTATACCGACCAAGGAAAAGGAACGGCAGTGGTTTTGTTGCATGGTTTTTTGGAAAATAAAACGATGTGGAAGGCGTTTATTCCAGAATTATCAAAAAAATACCGCATCATCACGATCGATTTATTAGGTCATGGCGCTACTGAATGTCTGGGTTATGTCCACACTATGGAAGAACAGGCCGATATGGTGCATTATGTGTTGCACGAATTAAAAATCAGAAAAGCGGTTTTAATTGGTCATTCTATGGGCGGTTATGTGGCATTGGCTTTCGCCGAATTATATCCTGATAACGTAAAAGGAATTGTACTGCAAAACTCCACTTCAAGAGCCGATAACGACGAAAGAAAAAAGAATCGTGACCGAGCAATTATTGCGGTGAAACAAAACTATTCAGCTTTCATTCGTATGAGTATTGCCAATTTGTTTAGTGAAGATAATCGCGAACGATTAGCAGACAGTATCGAAGAAGTGAAATTAGAAGCTTTAAAAACGCCGCTTCAAGGAATTGTTGCCGCTTTAGAAGGTATGAAAATTAGAAAAGACCGCGAAGTCATTTTGCATTTTGCGCCTTATCCTATTCAATTTGTTTTGGGCAAAAAAGATCCTGTCTTAAATTTCAATGAAAATGTAGAACAAATTGAAGGAACACAAGTGCAACTCACTACTTTTGAAGACGGTCACATGAGCCACATTGAAAATCAGGCCGAATTGTTAACGATTTTAAGTGGCTTTTTGAAAAGGGTTTAACTTTAAATCATCCCTTCTCGTAAATATCCTTTTTCAATTAATTCATTTTTATGTTTTAAATGATGTGTTTTTCCTGATTTCATTAAAATTAGTTGATTAGAGACCCGTATAACATTTTCATAATTATGATCTGTAATAATAATTCCTTTATTTTTTGAATTTTCAATGATTATATCATTTATTTTTTCAATCATAATTGGCGATAATCCATTATAAGGTTCGTCTAATAAAACAAATTTAGACGGATTTGACAAAATCAACTTAATTTCTAAGTAGCGAAGTTCGCCACCAGAAAGCTGACCAATTTTATTATCTAAAAATGTTGCAATAAGATTATCCTCATAAAAAACATTTCGTTTTAATTTTTCAATACTTAGGTTGATTGCTTTTCTAACTGAAAAATTTTCTGGAATAAAATTATGTTGTGGAAGATAACTTATATCTTTCATTAATTGATTTACATGGCGTTTAACGACACCATCAATTCGTATAAATTTTGTTTCTGCACCAATTATTCCAAATATAATTTGCAATAAAGTTGATTTCCCAGAACCATTTCTACCTAAAAGCCCTATTATGTTTCCCGTTTCACATTTAACATAAACATCCGATAACACTAATTTGTTATCGTATCTTTTAATTATACTATCAACTTCTAATATATGTTTCATCTAACTAGTTTAAGAAAGAAAACAATTATAAGAAAGAAAAATAGAGCGGTAACAAAATTTAATATCATACCATAAATCCACAACTGAATTTTAGTTAATCTATTATTATAATAAAACAGATAATTGTCATTTTTATAAACCTCTTTAATTACTATACTAACAACATAACCAAAAGTTGTAAAAAGAAATAGAAAAGTTCCAATGTTATTAAACAACAATGGTAAAAAAGAAACAGCAAGATTAATTGCTAAGGTGCTTCTATAAAATGCTAATATGTTTTGAAATTGTCTAATTTTTTTATTGTAAAGAAAACGAAAAAGAATCAACTAAAATTGTAACAAAACGTTAAACCTTTTCTTTAAACGGAATTTCAGGATTAAAAATTTCTAAAATTAGCAACTTGATAATTACTTTAAAATCTTCAATCATTTCATTTGAGATCACATGAACTGCTTCTTTTCCTGTACCAATTACTACCGGTAAAAATCCTTTTTTCATATTTTTAAACGAAATGATTCCGGCAGTGATATCAAGATTTTTGCGCAACTCATGGTTTTCAAACATCATGGCATAACAAAGTAATTGTATAATTTTTTCATTCTCAATTTCAGGAGTTAGTGCAAAAATATCGTTCAATTTTAAACTTCCAGCATCTACTTTTCCGGTTTTGTAATCGATGATTCGAATGACGCCATTTCGTTCTTCGATTCGGTCAACTTTTCCTGCAATTTTTATTGGAAAATCGAAGGATTCCAACTGAATTTCGCAACTTAATGATTCTTCTAAAAGTAAAACTTTAATAGCATCATTATCCTCTATAATGGCTTTCTTTTCAACTTGTAGGAAATTGTAAACATTTCGTTTTGCTACTTCAAAGGCTAATAAATTTTTCCCCTTAGTGATTTCGCCTTCTTTATACTCTTTTTTAAAATATTTTAGAATTACTTCATCAATTTTGGATTCCATAGATTCTATATGATGCAATGCTAAAAACTGATTCAAATAGGGCGTATACAATTCTTCCAATGCATTGTGAATAATGGTTCCTAACGTATTAGCGGCAATATTTTCTTCTACATCTTCGGCTTCATTTATTCTAAGAATACGTTGCATATAAAACTGCATTGGATTCCGAATATAATTAGTCAATGAAGACGGTGAAAATCCTTTATCTGTGGCAATTTCGTGCAAACGTGTTATAATTTTATCCGTTTTTGGAATGCTTATAGGTTCGTATGCTTTTTCAGGCAAAACAGCATTATAAATAGTACTAGTGATGTTGTGATTTGGTTGTCTTTCAATTTCTAATTGGGTGATGAATCGGCTTTTTTCTCCCGCATCAATACCTTCGTTATCGGTATTGTAGAGTAACCAAATATTCTTAGCGCGCATCAATAAATGATAAAAGTGATAGCAATAAATGGCGTCTTTTTCTTTGTAAGTTGGCAACCCTAACTCCTTTTTCACATCATAAGGAATAAAGGAATTTTGCGATTTTCCGGCTGGAAATTTCCCTTCATTTACCGATGTGATAATCACATTTTCAAAATCCAAAACGCGACTTTCTAGAACTCCCATAACTTGAAGCCCAGATAAAGGTTCGCCTTCGAAAGATACTTCGGCCAATTCAATTATTTGCTTGTAAATAGCATGCAAAGCGCTTATGCTGTCGATTTGGTTATACTTTTCGTGATAATTGGTTAACTTCACAATGGTTTTATAAATCGAATATAAAAAGGTTTTGGCTACTTTTTCTTCCGAATTATCATTATTGAGTTGCGATTTTAAATGCAGCAAAATAGCATTTAAATTGGCTAATATTACTGAAACATCATCCCATCGTGAAAACAATAATTCGAATAAGATAGATTTGGATTTCGGATATTTTTCGGTGTATAAATCAAATAATTTTTCTCTAGAAAAAAAGGTGAAATTATTACTGTTAATTACATTTACAACTTCTTCTACTTTACAATAAGGTTCAATTAATGGATGATTTAATATAGCCAATACTTCCTTGTAATAAAAAGTGTAACTCTTTTCGTTCCGTTGTTTGGCATTGGTATGAAGCTTAAATAACTTACTAATTAATAGTTGCGCCGGATTATTCTTGCTTGGATAACCCATTGTAATATTTAAAGCCTCAACCGAAGCGGGCAAACCAAATAAAACGGGTAACAACAAATTTTCATCACCTAAAACAACAGCGGTATTTTCTAAATTTGGACTTTTAGATTGAATTTTTTCAATAATAGTTCCTACAATTTTAGCTTGACCAATACTTTTTGGTGTACCAATAATCTCGATGTTTTTCTCTTCGGTAAAATGATTTACAATCCATTCAAAATCCTGATGAATAAATGGCTTCCATTCTTTTTTATATTTTCGAATAAACAAACCTGCATCATGATAAGAATCGTTTAAAAACAGCTCATCAATGTCCCAAAATATTTTAGCCTTTTTTTCATTAGCTAAATACTTTATAATTTTTTCCTCGGCTTGATTTAAAGCGTTGAAACCCGCAAAATATATTGTGTTTGTTGTACGTGCCGCAAATTTTTCTAGATTTTTAACTGCTTCACGATATATTAGGCCTTGATAACCAATACCTTTACTTATTAAATGGTCATAAAATGATTTGTAATATAGCGGCAACTTAGCCCAAAATTCTAAATGATTATCAATTAGTGTTGTTGTTTTTGAAGCTTCTACTTGCCATCTTTTTAAAGCTTCAATAGCTTCTAAATAGCTAAAGACTTTATTAGGCTCTAGAAGATATCGGTCAATTTCATTAAAGTCTTGAATAGCAATGGTGGCCCAAGTAGCAAATTGTTCAAAATTTTGTTGTTTTGCTTTATCGGTTACAGAAAGATATACTTCATAAAACTCAAACAACAACTCAATACTATCAATGGCTCTAAGATTTGCCATTTCTTGAATAAAATCTTCAATACTAATAATACTAGGGGCAAAAGTAGTGCCTAGAAGCTGCTTTTTTAAACTTTCTAATAAAAATACTTTTGCTCGTTTATTGGGCAAAACAATGGTATAATTAGCTAGTTCCTTTTCAGGCTGTGCTAATATAGTAGTACTAAGTTTGTCTAAAAAAGTAATTGAATTCATTTTATAAAAATAAAAAAACGTCCCGATATATCGGGACGTTTCTTAGTATATTTTAGAAAAATTATTTTACTAATTTTACTTCTACTCTTCTATTGTTAGCTTTTCCTTTAGCAGTTTTGTTTGAATCAACTGGAGCAGACTCACCAAAACCTTTTGAAGATAATCTTGAAGCATCTACACCGTTTTCAACTAAGAAGTTTTTAACAGCAGCAGCTCTTTCTTCAGATAATTTTTGGTTCATATCATCTTTACCATCGCTATCTGTATGTCCTTCTAATGAGAATTTAGCGGTAGGATATTCTTTCAAGATTGCTGTAATAGCTTGTAATACAGGAATTGTTTGTTTTTGGAAAGATGATTTTCCTGAGTTAAATAAAATAGTTTTACCATAATCGTTTAACTTTTTCATTGTATCATCAGAAACTTCAGGACAACCATTGTTTGCTACAGTACCAGCTACAGTTGGGCATTTGTCATCTTTATCTAAAACTTTATCACCATCTGTATCAGGCCATGGACATCCGCCATTAGCTTTATCACCTTTAACTGAAGGACAGTTATCGTCTTTATCAGCTACTCCATCTCCATCAGCATCTGGACAACCTTTCATCATTTTTGTTCCTTTAACATCAACACAAGCATCTTCTGAATCGATGATTCCGTCTCCGTCTGTATCAGGACAACCGTTAAATTCAGCTAAACCAGCAACGTCTGGACAAGAATCTGCTGAATCTTGAATTCCATCTTTATCTGTATCTGGACAACCTTTAAATTCTGGTAAACCAGCTACTTCAGGACAAGCATCTTCTCTATCGTAAATTCCGTCACCATCTGTGTCTTTACCTCCAAATTTGAAAGTAAGACCTGCAAAATGTTGCATGTGACCTGGAACATCTACATTAGCTGTTCTAGTTACATCATATGAATGTTTGTAAGTTGATTGGAATTGTAAACCCATTCCTTCTGAAAACCAAAAAGTTAAGCCTAAACCACCATTAACAGTTCCTGCAGAAGCATCACCAAAAAATGTGTAACCTCCTCCAATGTGAGCTGAAGGCTCTAACCATTTAGATTTGATCATTTCTTGGAAGCTGTATTTGATAATACCATCAATACCATAATATGATAAATCTCCAGGATTAGTTACAACCATTCCTCTTCCATCAGCATTAGGAGATGTAGGGTCAAAATTTACATATTTAGTAATTTTGTTAACCGATCCAGTTACTCCAAATGAAAACCCATCTCCAACATATTTAGAGACATTAAGATACGAAATAGATGGCAAAATATTCCAATTATCACTTACATCAAATGTTTGAGAAAATTGTTTGTCTAAAAAACCTAATCCGCTTCTACTAGCACTAACTCTAGTATCTACTCCGTTTACCCCGAAAGACACTGCCCAAGGGTTGTTGCTATCTTGTGCTTGCGATGTTAATCCAGCAAACAATAATGTTACAGCAAATAATTTGTTTAAATGTTTCATACGTTATTTATTAATTACAATACGTTATAATTAGCACAAAAGTACTATATTTTTTTTACTACAAAAAGTTTTGTTAAAAAAAATCACTCTTTTGTGTTATTTTACTTAATTATTCTTAAATCTTTACCTACTTCTGTAAATGCATTAATCGCTTTGTCCAAATGTTCCTGAGTATGTGCTGCAGATAATTGGACTCTTATTCGTGCTTTGTCTTTAGGAACCACCGGAAAGAAAAAACCAATTACATAAATGCCCTTTTCTAAAAGTTTTTCTGCCATTATTTGTGATAATTTAGCATCATACAACATTACGGGAACTATTGCCGAATCACCATCAATGAAATCAATTCCTGCTTTTCTTAATCCCGCTTTGAAATAATTTGTGTTCCATTCTAGTTGATCTCTAAGCGTTGTGTCTTTTTCTAATAGTTCAAAAACTTTTAACGAAGCACCTACAATAGAAGGGGCTAACGAATTTGAAAACAAATACGGACGTGAACGCTGACGTAAAATCTCAATTACTTCTTTTTTAGCTGTTGTATAACCTCCCATTGCACCCCCTAATGCTTTTCCTAAAGTTCCTGTAATAATATCTACTCGACCCATTACTCCTTTAGCTTCTAATGTTCCTTTGCTAGTTGCCCCTATAAATCCAGCGGCATGACACTCGTCTACCATTACTAGAGCATCATATTTATCCGCTAAATCGCAAATTTTATCTAATGGAGCAACTAATCCGTCCATTGAAAAAACACCATCGGTTACAATTAATTTAAAGCGATGACCTGCTTCGGTAGCTTTGATTAACTGTTGTTCTAAATCAGACATATTATTGTTTTCATAACGATAACGAGCTGCTTTACATAAACGAACACCATCAATAATTGAGGCATGATTTAAACTATCAGAAATAATACAATCTTCTTCTCCTAATAATGGTTCAAAAACACCTCCGTTAGCATCAAAAGCTGCCGCATAAAGAATAGTGTCTTCTGTTCCGTAGAAATTAGCTATTTTTTGTTCTAGTTCTTTGTGAATATCTTGTGTTCCGCAAATAAAACGTACAGATGACATTCCGAAACCATGAGAATCTAAGGCGTCTTTTGCTGCTTGAACTACTTCTGGATGTGAAGAAAGTCCTAAATAATTATTGGCACAAAAATTTAAAACCGTTTCTCCAGTTGAAATAGTAATCTCGGCACCTTGAGGCGAAGTAATAATGCGTTCTTTTTTAAACAAACCATTTTCTTTAATCGAATTTAATTCGCTTTGCAAGTGGTGTTGAATTTTTCCGTACATAATTTATTAATGTTTGTGTTTCTTTTTGGGATTACAAAGTTACTATTTCTATGCTTTCGCCTATATAAATAAGCGCTTTTTTTGCAACCGAATAGTTCATTTCGCGTAAAGCCAATTCATATTCTTCTAATTGCGTTATATGTTTATGATGTTTTTCACCCGTTTTATAATCTAACAAATACGCCATATTGTCTTTAATTACTACTCTATCGGGTTTTATTGATTTAGTATTTTTCTTAATTATGGTTTGCTCATTTATAACTTTACCGTCTGATTCAAAAAAATCTTTCAATTCAGGATGGGTAACAATATTTTGAATGGTTTGGTTAAAAATTTCGCGTTGTGATATCCTAATCAAACCTAACTCTGTTGCTTTATTTAAGGCCAATTCAACCTCATCTTTTGTATGGACAAATGACATAATTTCGTGTAAAATTGTTCCAAAAGCAATTGCATCTTGTTGTATTGTTCCCCACATAAGTGCTTCGCGCTGAGCAATATTAATTTTTGAAGGCTTTAATTTATTGGCCACAATTCCAATACTTTTATGATTGCCTTTATGGGTTTCTATTTTAGATTTTCGTTCGGCATCACCAAATTCATAAGTGAATTTTGTGGGTTCATACCAACCTTTATTTTGAAGATAATCTAAAAAATAGAACGATAAATTATTCGTTGCAAATTCACCTTTAGGAGTTAATTTTTTATTTGAAATAATGTACAATTGTTCTTCAGCGCGCGTTAAAGCAACATAAAGTACATTAATAGTGTCTAAAATTTCTTCTTGGTTTTTGGTTTGAAAAATGGATTTTGCACCGATCCCATAACTTTCCACTTCTTTTTTATTATTGATTAATGCTTTTGGTAAATCAATAGTTGAATCTTCTAACGGAATCCAAAGTTTGTCTTTCATTTTTCTCGAAAAATCTTCTTCGGCAAATGGAAAAATAACCACCGGGAACTCTAATCCTTTTGATTTATGAATGGTCATAATTCGAACAGCATTTGTTCCTTCTGGAGAAGGAATGCTTTTCTGAAAGCCTATTTTATCCCAATATTCTAAAAAATCAGCAATACTTGACTGCGATTTTACATCTTTTTCTAACACTAAATCTAAGAAATATTGCAAATAAGACGTGTTTACTTTATTCTTTAAAAAGGTAGCAATTAATGTTTCCACCGTTTCATAAAGCGATTTTTTCTTGCAATCTGTAAACGAAATTTCGATTCCAATTGTATTCAAATAAACTTCTAAATCAGCAGTGTTTTTATCTTTTGTCGCTAAAATAAAATCGTGAATTGCTAATTCCGATTGTAATTGTTGGGCAATATAATACAGTATATAAATTTTTGCCTCTTCTTCTTTTGGGTTTTTTAAAAAGCGCAGTAAGGCAATTATCAATTTTACTTCGGTTGCATTTTGAATCAATAATGTTTCAGAAGATAATATTGGAATTTTATTTTCGGTTAAAAAATTAGCCAATTTTATTCCAGGCGCTTTAGTTCTTGTAAGTAAAACGATGTCTTTATATTGAAATTTATGAGCAAGACATTGGTTAATAGTTTTTAAAGTGTGACTCAAATACACTTTGTCTTTCAGCGTAATTGTATCGTTATCGCTATCAAAACCTTCCACTCCAGTTTCTTCTTCTGGAACCTCGATAAACGATAAATTTACATATCCGCCTTGCTTAGCATTCGTTTCTTGATGCGAAAGGTGTTCGTATAAATTTTTATAATCGGCGTTATTAAATTGATTTGCTAATTGCTTAAAAAAGGAATTATTAAACTGAATGACTTCGCTGTAACTTCGGTAATTTGTTTTTAATCGCTCTGTTTTTTTATCTTTATTTGAAAACGGATTATTTGCCGCAGTATCTTTTGCTAAATCGATAAATTGTTCTGCTTTTCCGCCACGCCATCGATAAATAGCTTGTTTTGGATCACCTACAAGCATTACGGTTCCTTTTTTGCCATATTCATCTTGACCAGCTAATGCATTATCAATTAACGGAATTAAATTTTGCCATTGCATAACCGAAGTATCTTGAAATTCATCAATAAAATAATGGCGGTATTTTTCTCCTAAACGCTCATAAATAAAAGGAGCGGGTTGGTTTTGAATTTCGTTATGAATAATGGTATTAAAATCGGAAATGGAAACAATATTTTGCTCTTCTTGTATGTTTTTAAATTCCTTGTAAATGGTGTTTAACAAGGAAAGCGGATTTAAGTTTTGAAGAAAAGCGTCATACAGCGAAATTTTTCCAGCTTTTTCATTGATTGTAATTACCGAAGCTAAAATTTCTGAAGCATTTTCATCAATAAAATCTTTATCTGATTGAGGAACTGCTTTTGAATAGCTGCTTTCTGAACCATCTAAATATTTGATTACCGTTTCGTTAATAGCTATTTTATCTGAAACCACTTTTGCTAAGTGATTGGTTAAATAGCTCGAATAAAACGATTTTCTAGAAACCCCATTTGAATCAATTTTTGTTAAAACTGTTTGGGCAATTTCTTTACATTCTTCTTTTAATTGTTTTATTTCTTCTTGTAATTTCTTTTTTATTGTTCCAAAATCAGTCAGACTTTTTTCAGCCATTTCCTTGATTTCTTCCGAATTGTTTTCGTTAGTAATCAATTGAGCCACGGCTAATAATTCGGCTGAAATATCCCAGTTTTTATCATCGTCTGCTCTATCTTTTGAAAAATCAACTAATAACTGGGTTAAACTTTGATCTTCTCCCGCTTTAGAAATCACTAAATCAATGGCTTCTTGCAACAAAACATCGGTATCTAATGACACTTCAAAGTTGGGTGGTAAATTTAAATCTTGTGCAAAAGTGCGAATGACTTTGTGGGTAAATTTATCAATCGTAGAAATATCAAACGCCGCATAATTATGAATAATATTCTTAATAATTGCTTTCGATTTATCTTTAAGGGTTGTTGTGCTAAGTTTTGTTTCTTTAGACACATCTTTTAGCAAATCCATAGCTTTTTCAGAAGTAGTATCAATGGAAAATTCATACAAACTAGAAACAATTCTAGATTTCATTTCGTTAACCGCTTTGTTGGTAAACGTAATAGCTAGAATTTTCTTGTAAGCATCATCAGTACTCGCTAAGAAAAGAATTTTCAAATATTCTTTCGTTAGCGTATACGTTTTCCCTGATCCGGCGGAAGCGTCATAAATGGTAAAAGCGGTTGTTTCCAAATGTTATATTTGTCTTAATTATGGTACTATAGAAACGATCTATTTTTGAATCCAAAGTTTAATTTGTAAATTTGGTGAAAATATTATTAATCTAAAAATAAAATATCATGGCTTTTGAATTACCAAAATTACCTTATGCATATGATGCATTAGAACCACATATTGATGCTCGAACAATGGAAATTCATCATTCTAAACATCATAATGCTTATGTTACTAATCTAAATGCTGCCATTGCTGGAACAGATTTAGAAGGAAAATCTATTGAAGATTTGATGAAAAATTTAGACATGAATAACATGCCTGTAAGAAATAACGGTGGTGGTCATTTCAACCATACTTTATTTTGGGAAATCATGTCGCCAAACTGTGGTGGTTTGCCAACAGGTGAATTAGCTGCTGCAATTGATGCTGCTTTTGGTTCATTTGATGCTTTTAAAGCTGAATTTTCTAAAGCAGGTGCAACTCGTTTTGGTTCAGGATGGGCTTGGTTATGTGTAAAAGACGGAAAATTAGAAGTATGTTCTACTCCTAATCAAGATAATCCACTTATGCCAGGTGTAGCTTGTGGCGGACAACCAATTTTAGGAATGGATGTGTGGGAACACGCTTATTATTTACATTATCAAAACCGTCGTCCTGATTATATGGAAGCGTTTTTCAATGTAATTCACTGGGAAGAAGTAGCAAAACGTTTTAAAGCTGCGCTATAAATCTTAACAATATTAAACGAAAAAGCCGAGAAGTATGGCGACTTCTCGGCTTTTTTGTATTGTACCAATTTTATTTGAAAATAAAAAAGGTGAAATTTCTTCCACCCTTTTTGCCCCAAATTTACCATAAAACTTAACCTACTAATTTTTTGGTGATACTAAAGTAGTACAAGAAATTACTTATGAGTAAAAAAATTGTTAAATAACACAAAAACTCGATGAACTGCACTTTTTAATATGCTCGAGCGTCTTTTCCTTCATAAAAATTCATAAAAGCGCGGTTTACTACTCGATTTCCACCGTCTGTTGGGTAGTCTCCAGTAAAGTACCAATCGCCTAAATTTTTAGGACAAGCAATATGTAAATCAGCTACCGTTTGGTAAATTATTTTTACTTCAGCTTTTGTTTCATCAGGCGTAAGCATTTCTGCAATTTTATCAGATATTTCTTGATCAGTAAAAGGTGCATAAATTTCTTTCACATAATTTACCACATCTGCATCTGTAAAATTTTCTTGCGCTTTTGATTTTTGATAAACATCTTCGACAATATGATATAAATTGCGTTCTTTTAACAAAGCTAAAGCCGCTCTAAATGCTACTAATCCTTCTAACTTCGCCATATCTATTCCGTAACAATCTGGATAACGAATTTGTGGCGCTGAGGATACTACTACAATTTTCTTTGGATGTAAACGATCCATCATCTTAATGATGCTTTGTTTTAAGGTAGTACCTCGCACAATACTATCATCAATAATTACCAAATTATCCGTTGGTTTAACCACACCATAAGTTACATCATAAACGTGTGCTACCAGATCATCTCGACTACTGTCTTCGGTAATAAACGTTCTTAATTTGGCGTCTTTAATTGCAATTTTTTCGGTTCTAATTTTCACCGAAAGTAATTCTTTCAACGTGTCTTCGGTTAACGTATCTTTTTGTTCGATAATTGCTTTTGCTTTTCGCTGATTTAAGAAATCTTGAGCCGCTTCAGACATTCCGTAAAAAGAAGTTTCGGCGGTATTAGGAATAAACGAAAAAACGGTATTATCGGTATCGTTATCAATAGCTTTTAAAACACTCGGAAAAATTAATTTTCCTAATTCTTTTCGCTCTTTGTAAATTTCGGCATCGCTTCCGCGCGAAAAATAAATACGTTCAAACGAACATGCTTTTTTGATTAACGGAGTTCTTACTTCTTGAATAGAAACATTTCCGTTTTTTTTGATGATAATTGCGCTACCTGGTTCTAATTCTTGAACTTTTTCAAAAGCAACATTAAATACCGTTTGAATCACTGGTCGTTCTGAAGCCACTACTACAATTTCGTCGTCTTCATAAAAATACGCTGGACGAATTCCGGCTGGATCACGCAAAACAAATGAATCACCATGGCCTAACAATCCTGCCATGGCATAACCGCCATCAAAATTTCTAGAGGCGCGTTCTAAAATACGTTGGATATTTAATCGCTCACCAATAATTGGCGATGCTTCTAATTTAGAAAAACCTTCTAATTTGCATTGTTTGTATAATTCGGTAACCTCATCGTCTAAGAAATGACCAATTTTTTCCATTACGGTAACCGTATCGGCCATTTGTTTTGGATGTTGTCCTAAGTCAATTAAATTTTGAAACAACTCTTTTACATTGGTCATATTGAAATTACCCGCCACAATTAAATTACGATGCATCCAATTGTTTTGACGTAAAAAAGGGTGAACACTTTCAATGCTATTTTTACCGAAAGTTCCGTAGCGCACGTGGCCCAAAAATAACTCTCCTAAATAAGGAATTTTTTGTTTTTGAAGCGCTACACTATTTTGATATTCGGGATGCTCTTCTAATTCGCGACTGATTCTATCGTTAATTTGAGCGAAGATATCCTTAATAGGTTGCGGGTCGTTTGAACGAATGCGACTGATGTATCGTTCCCCTGGATTTACGTCTAATTTAATACTGGCTAATCCGGCACCGTCTTGTCCGCGGTTGTGTTGCTTTTCCATGAGCAAGTACATTTTTTGTACTCCATAGAAAGCAGTTCCGTATTTTTCTTTGTAAAATTCTAACGGTTTTTTTAATCGAAGTAAGGCAATTCCACATTCGTGTTGTATAGCGTCACTCATAAGTTGTTGTGTTGATGTGTTATTATATTTTCTTTTTTAACACATAGATTCATCGTTAAACTTAATATAAAAAGTCGCTTCGCTCAAAATAGATTACATAGCTATGTGTGAAATTTATTTCTGGTAACCAACTCATTAATAAAACTTAAACTATGTGTCTATGTGTTTTATATTTTTTTTCAAACAAAAAATGCCCCGAAATTTCGAGGCACGTTGTTATTCTTCTAATTCGATTTCAAATTGAGTTAATGCTTTAAATTGTTTTAATCTTGCATTTACTTCTTTTTTATCTAGACTAACCATTCGTTCTGTTCCAAATTTCTCCACACAAAAAGAGGCTAAATTTGAACCCTGAATGATTGCTGTTTTCATGGTGTTGAAAGAAATATCGCCTTGTTGTGCAATAAATCCTGAGAAACCTCCTGCAAAGGTATCTCCAGCGCCTGTTGGATCAAAAACATCGGCTAACGGTAATGCTGGAGCAAAGAAAATGTGTTCGTTATGGAAAATTAACGCACCGTGTTCTCCTTTTTTAATTACGACATATTTTGGACCCATAGTCTGAATTTTAGCAGCCGCTTTTACTAAAGAATATTCTCCAGATAACTGACGTGCTTCTTCATCATTAATAGTAATTACATCTACGCGTTTAATTACGTCTAGCAATTCGGGTAAGGCACAATCCATCCAAAAATTCATCGTATCAAGAACTACTAATTTAGGCGTTGTAGTCATTTGATTTAAAACACCAGTTTGAACTAACGGGTGCAAATTTCCTAGCATTACTACTTCGGCATTTTTAAAATCTTGTGGAACTACCGGATTAAAATCAGCCAACACATTTAATTCTGTGACTAGTGTATCTCTTGAGTTCATATCATTGTGGTAACGACCGCTCCAAAAGAAGGTTTTTCCTCCTTTTACGATTTCGATTCCTGAAATATCAATGTTTCTTGCGGTTAATAAATCTAGATATTCTTGTGGAAAATCTTCTCCAACAACTGAAACAATTCCTGATTTTACATTAAAATGCGAAGCCGAAAGTCCTATATAAGTTGCAGCGCCTCCTAAAATTTTATCGGTTTTACCAAAAGGTGTTTCTAAAGCATCAAAAGCAACTGTTCCTACAATTAATAATTTGTTCATTACAATGAATTTGAAATAAGAGGCAAAGATAAGTTTTTGTTTAGAAGTTTAAAAGTTTAAGGGTTTAAAAGTTTTTTGAATAAAAAATGCCTCACAAGTGAGGCATTTTTTATAATGATCTTCTATTTATTGTTTTATTATTTTTACCGTTTTATTGACTTTCTCTCCTTTAAAGTTTAAGATATACAAACCGTTTTGTAAAGCGGTTACATCTAATTCTTCTTGCTCTAAAACAGCATTAAAACTGCCTTCTTTTACTTTTTGTCCTAAGGTGTTATAAATTTCATAAGAACTTACATACTCTTTTGAAGTGATGAAAATTTTTGAAGATGTTGGGTTAGGATAAATAACTATGTCTCCATTTAATTCAAAATCACCACTGCTTAATGTTGTGGAAGTATAGTTTGCATTCCATCCATTACCTCTTAATGCTTCATCTGAAAGAAAAACAACATACATACTTCCACCTGTGGAGGTAACTGAAGAAGGTATTGTAGTTCCTGTAAATTGTCCCAAAACTGGAGCAGAACTATTTGCTCCATCATATATAATTACTGCATCATAATTTAATTCAGTATCAAATGAAGAAAAGGATAACGTAATAGTATTTGCATTTGTAGGTTGGATTAACCAAGTACATTCACTATTATTGGCATATTTATCAACTCCACTGCCATCAGTAAATGCTCCGCTTGATGCTGTTAATGAAGCAGCCGTTGAATTACAATAAGAATTTTGAGTAGATGTATAAATTGCCGTCCAACCTTGGTATCTATCTGAAATACTTGTAGTAAATTTGATGAACATACTACCACCTGTTGATGTAACAGCTTGTGGTAAATTGCTACCAAAGAATTTATTAAGCAACGGTGCACTTGAATTCGTACCGTCATATACTTCAACCACATCGTAAATTGTGATTCCATCTGTTGACGCTTGTTCTAAATCAAAAGCTGTGAAATTTAATGTAACACTTGTTGCATTTGGTGGTTGAATGAGCCAAGAACAATTGCTATTATTACAATAATTATTTGTTCCACTACCATCTGAAATTGTGCCATAATCAGCTGTATTTAAAGTTGTTGTACCTGAGCAAAATGACGAACCAGTTGATGTGTAATTAGCTGAAAAACCTTGAGAAGTTGTTGAAAAATCAGATAAAAAAGCTACCAGCATAACTCCTGTAGAAGATGTTACAAAAGCAGGTAATGAAGTGCCTGTAAATGTCGCTAATGGTGTTGTTGCTGTCAAACTATCATAAATAGCAACTCCATCATAATTTAATTCAGTATTAAATGAAGTAAAGGATAAAGTTACACTTGTCGCACAAGGTGGTGCTATATACCATAAACATTGTTGGTTATTTGTATAATTATTAGAACCTGAACCATCACTAAAAGTTCCAGTCGGAGTTGTAAGCATTGTCAACCCACTACATGCTGGAACTGTAAATATTGAAGTATAACTAGCTGACCAACCACTTAATGTATTTGAAGTATCTGATGTAAATTTTACATACATGGCACCAACACCAGTAGTTGTTGAAATTGTTGATGGTAAAGTATTGCCAGAAAATGTACCTAAAAGTGGAAATGTATCATCCGGACCATTATATACAAGAACTAAATCATAAGTAGCCTCTGTGTTAAAAGCTGAGAAATTCAAAGAAATTTGAGTAGCCCCAGCAGGTTTAATTAACCAAGTACAATTTGCATTATCACTATAATTTGCCAAACCACTTCCGTCAGTAAAAGTTCCTGAGCTTGCTGTCAAATTTGTTGTTCCACTACAAGGAGAATTTGGACTGTTTCCAATGCCAACTGCGTACCAAGCTTGTCTTACAGAATTATATTCTTGAGAATTTGGCCCATAAAGTTCTTGTGCTGACAATAATGAACCAAAGTAAGAATCCATATATGTAGAGGTATAACTGGGAAGTTTAGTAGTTAAGTTTTTATATGCTATTTCACGTGCTTTGTTAATACCAATAGAAGTTACTGAGTATGTATTACCTAGATCATTAGTTCCAGTTATTGTTGGTGTAGAAGTATTTTGAGCGAGCAAATAAAACCAAAAATTTTGAACGCCACTGTTTATATGAACACCGCATTTATCATTTGATTCAGTTGGCGTACCACAGTTTGGATTATACCAAAATAGACCTTTATATGTATCTGGCTGAGGTTGATACCCTAAAATTGGATTTGACATTGACCTCAAAAAAGTTCCATTTGGTAACTTAACATCTTCACCAATAGTCCAGTTTGCCGTTAAAGGTTTTGCATAAAACTCTACACAAGTACCAAAAATATCTGCAAATGATTCATTTAAAGCACCAGACTCACCTTGATATTTTAAACTATTTTCGATGGGATTTAAATTTATATTATGTCTATAATTAATAACCATGTGAGAATATTCGTGCCCTTCAACATCAAGACCTACTAATGGATTGTAAGAAGGATTATCTACTAAACCAATATCACCCAAACCATATACCATAAAATTATATGGAATTGGAGCTGCTCCCGCAAAATTTGGACTAATATCAGGTGGATTTATGTAGTTTTTTATTACACCCCCATTTCCATCGAAACTATTTCTACTAAAAACGTTTAAATAGAAATCGTATGTTTTTTCCATACCCCAATGAACGTCTAATGCTGGATTAAAACCAGATGCCAACACAAAGTAACTACCATTATTACCATTTACAGACCAATTACCACTTGTCGTGGTAATTACATAACTTCCACCAAAATCATCACCTCCCACTGGGTCATAATCCCAAATTTCAACTGTGTATGGCTGAGAAACTAATTGTATATTTAAATTAAAAGTCGCAAAAGTAGTATTATTTAAGTGCGCATTTCTACCATTATAAACAATTACATTTGAAGAATTTTTCACTTTGATATATAAATCAGGAGATGCATCTCCAAATATAGTATTCCACCAATTATTCGTAGATAAAGTTGATATTGTAAAAATTTTTAAACTAGGAAAAGTCCCCCAAGATGTAGAATTGTTAGTATAATCAATTGAGTTTGGATATCCACTAGTTGTATATTCACTGGCGTTTGTTGCGTCATAAGTCTCGATTTTTCGTTCGTTATCCCTTAATCTATATAGTCCATTGTAACTATCGGTAATTATAGATTGAGTTCCACTATATAAAGTATTTGCAGTTGCTGGCGTGTCAGCTAATAATACATTTTCTGTTTCATTTGAAACTATATTGAATGGCATAAAAGGTTTTCTCTCAATCCCTTTTTCAGAATTAGTATTTACACAATTTGCAACCAAACTTACTGTATTTAAAACATTACCATTAGTAGCATCAATATAAACATTTGCCATTATAAATGGATTACTTGAATCTATTCTAACCTTTTGAACAAATTTATAGTCAAAACTTACACCATTTGGTATTTTAGCTATCAAAGTTTCTACAGGATATGTATTTATTAAATCGGCAACTTTTAGATGCTCTTTAGCAATGTTAACGGCATTTTCAGAAGAAATGTTTGAAACAACATCTGCTATATCAAATTGAGCTATTTGCCCATTGGATGCATATACGATTTCGTTCTTAGCATGCAACATTAAAATTGCACCTTCTATTGATACATTTTTGTAGTATTGTTGGTAATAATTGTGGGTTAAATTTAATTCATCTGTTTTCGAAGATAATAACACAAAAGAATGATTTGTATCTAAATTGAACCAAGAGTTAAAATCTTTAGATAGTTGTTCTGTTGTTTTATTTTCATTTGATAAATCAATATAAAAAGAGCCATTATGGTTTTCTATTTGAAGCTTTGCTTTTTTAATCGTATCATTGGTTTTAGGAGCTAAAACACTTTGACTTGTGATGCCTTTCTTTATTTGAAAAGGATTTGTAATTGTCGGAGGGCTAATAATCTTTTGAGAAAACATATTAATGCTTAATAAAAGCATTAGGAGATTTAGTAAGAGAGTAATTTTGTTTTTCATAGTTATTTATTTAATCGTTTTTTGTAAAAGGGTATGTTAATATATGCAGAGCGGCATCTTTTGTTTCATAAATAGTGTAAATTGTTGTAATAATTGTACTTATTTTTATGGTTAGAAATATTACAGGGTAATTATCTAAATTTATCAGATTATAAATTAAACATGCCATTATCAAAATAACAATCAGGATTGTAATTGGTTTTATTGAGTCAATATGATCCTGCCTATATTTTTTTAAACTGTAATAATGTTTTTGAAGTGCTACTACCCTCTTCTTATCTAAAACGGTTTCTTTAATTTTTATTTGTGCTTCGATTCTCTTTTGTAATTCATTATAAAAATCATTTTTCCTAACATCTATTTGTTCATCAAATAATAAATGCCCATAATACCCATAATTATCAAAAACAGTATTCATTTTTTCTCTAATACTCTTTTTTTCTGTGTCAATAAGAGCTATCCTAATTGCTAATACAGTTATTAATATTGTAAGTAAAAAGATTTCTATTTGAACTACTATATCAAATGATGAACACAGATTAAATACTGATAACAAATTATAACAATCAGCCAATAAGGATAACATAGTAGAAAATACAGTTATTAGTAAAAGAGGTTTTAATATTTCATTAAATATCCTTGTAAACTTCATAATCTCTTTCAATTTTTTCTAATAAATCTGTACCGACAAGACCAAAACCACACCAATAATATGTGCAAAAAAGTTTTTCTTCATTTGTTTCCAAATTTTTGAAATTATGAATTGCTAAAACCTTTATATATCTGCCAGATTGTTTGTGTTTTAATATTTGTCCTTCTTTTAAATTTTCCATATTAACTAATTTTTTTATTTTCTAAATTTCATAATCAACTCCAGCAAGTACTTTTTTCCTATCTTTTTTTTGGGTATTGTTAAAAGTTTCAATTTTTTTTAATAACTCTTCTGGTAGATTAAACTCGATATGTAAAATTTTATTTATTCTTAGGTGAAGATTGGTATAAATTATATCAAGCGGTACTTCCTCAATTTTCCATCCTGCATCTACAGCCACAATTTTATAATTAGGTTTTCCTAATTCTCCTTCCGTTTTATATGAAGTTTGTTTTTTTTCCTTTCTGTAACTGAAAGAAAGTCTGTATGGCTGTTTATCTCCTTTTATTTCTACTGAAAGAAATTCCTTTATATCATCAACTTCTTTTACATACTCAGTATATCCTCTAGATTCGGATTCCTTGATAGCATTTCCATAATATTGACTACCCATTATAGTCATCGCGTCAAAAATCTCTTTAAATGTAAAATTGTAAGTTGAATTTAGAAGTTTTGTTTTTTTATAACTTTCAATTTCAGCAATTATTTCTTTTTTAGACTGAGAATATCCTATGAAGTTTAGGATTAATAATATGGTTAAAATAATTTTTTTCATAATTTTTAAATTAAGTAACCCTACTCATGAAGCTTTTCGGTTCCGCTATGTTTTACGCTAAAAACCGTAAAACTTCACAAATCTAATAAATAATTTTATCATAGTTTACAAATAGTTATCTTTTAGTATACATATATGTATAAAATACGTAATTTTACATACTCACAAGTGAGCATAATTTTGTGTTATGCAACATCGAGGCGAAATAATCAAAGAGGCAGTGTATAAAAGTGGCTTTCCCATAACAGCCCTAGCCAAACGTATGGGAAAAAGTAGAAGATGGGTATATTTATTATTTGAAAATCCAATGGTGTCTATAGATACCCTTTTACAAATAGGCACTATAATACATTATGACTTTTCAGAGGAAATTGAAACGCTTAAACCTCATGTTGTAAATGATACTGCTATAAGCTACAACAAAGAAGAAACATATTGGAAAAATAAATACTTAAAGCTGTTAGAAGAGTACAATGAGTTGTTGAAGAAAAAGTAATCTATAACAACCTCTCTTCTAAATTATTTTATCCAATGATCAGAAGGATTCAAATAAGTAGAAAGAACCGCATATAAATGAATTATTTTATTTACCTCGTCAACTTTAAAATGAATCATGTATTTAAAAGTCTTCATCGGTAAACAATGAATATCATTATATCTAACTTGAAAATTTGGTGTTTTTTGCAGGTGTTCTAAAGTCGTTCTATATTCTGTTAAGAATTTTTTACCCAAACCTTTTCTTTTAGAGTTTAAAAAATCTCGTGCCTCTTTTAAATCATCCTTAACTTTTGGGTCTGCAAGAATGGTATACTTAATCATTAATTAGCTTTCCAAATTATCAATCATTTCAAATGCGTCAACAGGCTTGTCGTTTAATTTTATTCGCTTTGAAACCTCATCCTTGTGCCATTGTGGAACTGAATTGTCTACTTGAGCATATTTGTAAGCTAAAAAATCTATGTAAATTTCTACTTCTTCAATTAAGCTGTCGGGTAAATTTTTCAATTTATCATTTACATATTTTAATGTTGTTGCAGTCATAACAAGTAGAATTAATAATTATAGTAAAAATACAAAAAAAAAATGAAATCAAAGCAACTTCCCTTCTTCCTTTTCATAAAACTCGTCGATGGATAATTTTTCTTGTTGCGAAGCCATAACTGCTAATGCATCGCAGCGTTCGTTTTGCGGATGACTGTTGTGTCCTTTAACCCATTGAAAATCGACTTGATGTTGGCGATAAATTTTTAAGAACCGTAGCCACAAATCGGGGTTTTTCTTGGCTTTGAAGTTGATTTTTTCCCATTGAAAGACCCAGCGTTTTTCAACCGCATCAACCACATATTTGGAATCGGAAACGACCAAGACTTTGGTTTTTGGGTTTTTTAATTTTTCTAAACCTACAATTACCGCTAATAATTCCATTCTATTGTTAGTAGAAATGCGAAAACCTTCGTAAAATTCTTTTTTATACGGGGTTCCTACCATTTCCATGACCACGCCATAGCCTGCCGGACCAGGATTTCCCTTGGCGGCTCCGTCTGTATATATGTAGACTTCGTGAGGCATAGTTGCGAGTTGAAAGTTACGAGTTACGAGTTAATATACCTGCAATAACTTCTGGAAAATACTGATGCTCTAAAACATGGATTTTATCCGCAATTTCTTCGGCCGTTTTACAATCTTCGATATTTACTGCTTTTTGAAAAATGAATTCGCCTTCATCATAATGTTCGTTTACATAATGAATGGTAATTCCGGTTTCTTGTTCTTTATTATCTAAAACGGCTTGATGCACATTCATCCCATACATGCCTTTTCCGCCATATTTTGGCAACAATGCTGGGTGAATATTAATCACTTTTGGATATTCCTTTAATATAGATTCGGGAAATTTTAATAAAAATCCGGCCAAAACAATTAAATCGGGCTGAAACTGTTGCAATTTTTCAAGTACAAAACCTTCATTTAATTGCGCTTTTGAAAAAACCACCGATGGAATAGTATGATTTTTTGCTCGATCTAAGACTTTGGCATCTGCCTTATTAGAAAAAATAGCAACTATTTTAACGCTTTCGCTATTTTTAAAATAATTAATAATTTGCTCGGCGTTTGAACCATTTCCAGAAGCAAAAAGCACAATATTCTTCATTCTTAAATAATTTCTTTCCACAAAAAAAAGAATAATAATTGGTAAAAAATAAAAAAAAGAAGCCTTTGTGAATTATTTTTTTTAAATTCGTGGTCATATTTAGTAACAAAAAGGTTGTTTTAAAATAAAGTTTTTTATTTTTGCCAACAAATTAAATTAAAAATTAAAAGATTATGTCAGACATTGCATCAAGAGTAAAAGCGATTATCGTAGACAAATTAGGTGTTGACGAAAACGAAGTTGTAACAGAAGCAAGCTTCACAAATGATTTAGGAGCTGATTCATTAGACACTGTTGAGCTTATTATGGAGTTCGAAAAAGAATTTGATATTCAAATTCCAGACGACCAAGCTGAAAACATTGCTACTGTAGGTCAAGCTATCTCTTACATTGAGGAAGCTAAAAAATAATATCTAAAGCATCCACAAGAGATTACTTTTGTGGGTGCTATTATTTTTTACCTTACGTTTTAAATCTTTTAAAGATTTTGCAAACATTGATTGTATTACAATCATACAATAAAAAAATATGTAATACCCATTGTTTCTTTTAGTTATTATTAAAAGCGCTTTGGGTTTTTTTATATTAACCGAAAATTAAAAACTATGCAATTAAAGCGCGTTGTTGTTACCGGTCTTGGCGCATTAACTCCAATCGGGAATAGTATTCAAGAATATTGGGAAGGTTTAATTAATGGAAAAAGTGGTGCTGCTCCCATTACGTATTACGATACAGAAAAACACAAAACCAAATTTGCATGTGAAGTAAAAAACTTCAACATCGAAGATTATATGGATCGTAAAGAAGCGCGTAGATTGGATAAATTTGCTCAGTATGCTATTGCAGCTAGTGATGAAGCTATCAAAGACGCCGGAATTACACAAGATAATGTAAACAAACATAGAGTTGGTGTAATTTGGGGCGCCGGAATTGGTGGTTTAGAAACGTTTCAAGAAGAAATGTTATATTATGCAAAAGGCGATGGAACTCCAAAATTCAATCCATTTTTTATTCCAAAAATGATTGCTGATATTGCTCCTGCTCACATTTCAATGCGAAATGGGTATATGGGGCCAAATTATACTACAGTTTCTGCCTGTGCTTCATCGGCAAATGCTTTAATTGATGCTTTCAATTACATTCGTTTAGGAATGTGTGACGTAATTGTTTCTGGTGGTTCAGAAGCAGCCGTAACCATTGCCGGAATGGGTGGATTTAATTCTATGCATGCTCTTTCTACTCGAAATGAAAGTCCAGAAACAGCTTCAAGACCTTTTGATGCCACTCGTGATGGATTTGTTTTAGGAGAAGGTGCTGGTGCATTAGTGTTAGAAGAATATGAACACGCAAAAGCACGTGGTGCTAAAATATATTGTGAAGTTGGCGGTGGCGGAATGTCTTCAGATGCTTACCATTTAACAGCTCCACATCCGGAAGGAATTGGTGTAATTGCTGTAATGGAAAACACTTTACGTGATGCAGGAATGACTCCTGATATGGTTGACCACATTAATACGCATGGTACTTCTACTCCGCTTGGTGATGTAGCTGAGTTAAAAGCAATTAGCCATGTTTTTGGTGATCATGCTAAAAACATCAACATTAATTCAACAAAATCAATGACAGGTCACTTACTTGGAGCTGCCGGAGCTATTGAAGCTATTGCGTCAATTTTAGCTATGCAAAATAGCCTTGTTCCTCCAACTATTAATCATACAACTGTAGACGAAAATATTGATCCTTCTTTAAATTTAACGTTGAACAAAGCACAAAAACGTGAAATCAATGTTGCCATGAGTAATACTTTTGGTTTTGGAGGTCATAATGCGTGTGTGTTATTTAAAAAATTAGAAAACTAATTGCATGCGTCGTTTATTGAATAAAATAACAAAAAATTCCCGTTCTACAGAAGACGGGATTTTTTTTGAAAAAATTACCAAAATACTGGGATTTACTCCAAAAGAAATCAAGTATTATCAAAAAGCGTTTACACACCGATCGGTGAACAAGCTCGACGATAAAGGCAATCCGTTTAATTATGAGCGCTTAGAATTTTTAGGCGATGCCATGTTAGGCAGTGTTATTGCGGCGCATCTTTATAATGAAGTTCCTTCGGGCGATGAGGGTTATTTAACAAAAATGCGTTCAAAAATTGTCAGTCGAGAACACTTAAATGAGTTGGGACGCGATTTTAACCTGGTCGAATTTGTAGAGAGTAAAGTGAATTCAACACAATTTGGCGAAAACATTCACGGCAACTTATTTGAAGCATTTATTGGTGCAATTTATTTAGACCGAGGTTTTGAATATTGTGAAAAATTCATTCGCACAAAAATCATCAAACAATATGTTGATATTGCTAAATTAGAAGGAAAAGTAATTAGTTATAAAAGTTTAATAATTGAATGGTGTCAAAAAGAAAAAAAGACCTTTGCTTTTGAATTTGTGGAAGATAATGGCATGGAAGGGCAAAAATATTTTGGCGTAAAATTACTCATCGACCAAAAAATTATTGCAAAAGCTAGAGCCACATCCAAGAAAAAAGCGGAAGAAAAAGCTTCACAAAGAGCTTATTTTGCCTTGCAAGAAAAAATTTCTCAAAAATAATACAAAACTAAAACGTTTGCGTTAGTAAATTAACGTTAAGAAGCGTTAAACTTCAAATTTTTATTCGATTTTAATACTATATTTACAATCAAATTGTATCTAATGGCAATCCATAAAATTCAAATAAACGATTTTATTTCAGAGGATTATGAACTAATTGCAATTCATTCTTCATTGGAGGATTACAAATTAGCTTATGCCATTAATACTATTTTAGAAACCCGTTTAATTAAAAACGAGTCCAATATTGAAATTGCTATTCCGGAAGGAAAAAGTGCTTTTAGTAATTACATTTTTGACGACGAAGAAAGTGATGTGCAATGGAGTTTAATTGAAAATAAAACCACCATTGTAAATTCAAAAAAGAAAACGAGTCAATTATTTGATCAGGTAGATATAACCGTTTTTTTATTGCCCGAATATAAAAAAGCAGATTATCTACTAAAAATTGAAAATATCGATTATGACTTTGATGAAGAAGATATGATTGAAAAAATTCTATCCATAAAAAATGTAACTACTGCTTACACTATTGAAACAACGAATTTAAAATCTAAAAATAATTTAATTTTTTAAAAATGCCAACAAACAAAAAAACTAAAATTGTAGCCACATTAGGTCCTGCATGTAGCTCAAAAGAAGTCATAAAAAACATGATTGATGCTGGTGTTAATGTATTTAGAATTAACTTTTCACACGCCGACTATACCGATGTTTCGGAACGTATAAACATCATCAGAGAACTTAATGAAGAATTTGGCTATACTACTTCTATATTAGCCGATTTACAAGGTCCAAAACTTCGTGTAGGAGTTATGAAAGAAGATGTTGTTGTAAGTAAAGGCGATGTCATCACATTTACCACAGCCGAAGATGTTCTTGGAACTGCTTCTCGAGTTTATATGAATTATAAAGAGTTTCCAAAAGATGTAAATCCGGGAGAAAGAATTTTATTGGACGACGGAAAATTAATTTTTGAAGTTACAAAAACCGATAAAAACACCGAAGTTGAAGCAGTAGTGGTTCAAGGCGGACCGTTGAAATCTAAAAAAGGAGTTAACTTACCAAATACTAAAGTTTCTTTACCGGCTTTAACACCAAAAGACATTAAAGATGCGCTTTTTGCCATAGAAAACAAAGTAGATTGGATTGCGCTTTCATTTGTGAGAACTCCAAAAGACTTAGAAGAATTACAAGACTTAATCGCAAAACATTCTGATCATAAAATTCCAATTATTGCTAAAATTGAAAAACCTGAAGCGGTTGAAAACATAGACAAAATTGTAGCTTTTTGTGATGCTTTAATGGTTGCTCGTGGTGATTTAGGTGTTGAAGTTCCTGCAGAAGAAGTGCCATTGATTCAGAAAAAACTAATTCATAGAGCAAAAACGGCTCGTATTCCGGTTATTGTGGCTACACAAATGATGGAAACTATGATTACTTCATTAACGCCAACACGTGCTGAAGTAAACGACGTAGCCAATTCGGTAATGGATGGAGCAGATGCTGTAATGTTATCGGGTGAAACTTCAGTAGGAAATTATCCGGTGGAAGTAATTGAAACCATGACTCGTATTATTAAAAGTGTTGAAGATTCACCACTTATTAAAGTGCCTTTGAGTCAACCAAACATTAGAACCAAACGTTTTATTACAAAATCGATTTGTTATCATGCGGCTATTATGGCAGATGCTATTAATGCAAAAGCAGTTACTACCTTAACAAATTCGGGATATACCGCGTTCCAAATTTCGGCATGGCGTCCAAAATCACATATTTTAGTCTTTACTTCAAATAAAAGAATCTTAACACAATTAAATTTATTGTGGGGAGTAAGAGCTTTCTTTTACGATAAATTAGTAAGTACTGACGACACTATAGATGACATCAACAAAATTTGTGTTGAGAAAAAATATGTTAATAAAGGTGACATGCTAGTAAACCTTGCAGCTATGCCAGTAGTTGATAAAGGAATGGTAAATACGTTGCGTATTTCAGAAATAGAATAACTTAGCATTCAAGCTTATACCAAAATCCGTTTTGAAATTCAAAACGGATTTTTTTTATGAAATTACTATAGAAATAATTCTACACAAGTCTTATTAAAATTGGCTTTATATTTGACCTATTCAAATACTACTTATTCGTATTTGATAAGCATAAATAATATTATGAATAAAAAAACTACTTTGTTACATATAGTTGTCCTTATTGCTTCTACCTTTGCATTTGGACAAGAAGAAAATTATGAATCTTTAGAAATCGAAATGTTTCCTAAAGCCGAAACAGGATTCAAACAAGTTTATATTCAAGTTCCAATAGTGGAAAACGAAGAAAACTATAAGATTGAACTACATATTGGAAAAGAGACTTCCGTAGATTGCAATCAGCATTTTATGAATGGTCAACTTTCTGAACTAAATTTAGATGGTTGGGGTTATACTTATTTCAAAGTGGAATCGGATGGCGCAATAAGTAGTACTAAAATGGCTTGTTTAGATTCTAAATTGGAACGCAAATTTATTACACTTACACCGCAGTTGGTGCGCTATAATAGCAAATTGCCCGTAGTTGTTTACATACCTGAAAATTTCAGTGTAAAATATAAGATTTTCAAAGCATCAGATGCGTTTTTAGACGCGAAAGCCAATGAATTAAAACAAGATTCACCTCAACTCGGAAGAATCGAATACCAAATCATCAATAATTACTTTGTTAAAAATACGGTAAAGAAAGGGCAAAAACGTAAAATTGAAAATCAAAAAGAATTTGATGCTCTTTTTGGCGCAGCTGCCACTATGGGTAAAGACGGAAAACCCACTGCAATCGATTTTAAGAAACAAAATGTTATAGCAATCATTGGCAATACAACAAATTACAACACTTCGTATGAAATTACGGGAATTGCAATGGGTGCAATGGGAACAGTTGTTGTTTCCTATAAAACAAATAAAGGCACAAAAATGACCTATTCAATTCGGCCATTTACTGCTGTTACAATTGATAAAAACCTAACTGGGAAAATTATCTTTAACGAAATCAAATAAACCTCCTACAATCTTATTAAAGAACGATAAAAGTTAGCCTTACTGCTAACTTTTATTGTTAAAACTCAAATCGTAATTGCATTGAAATGCTTTTTTGTGGCAAAGGTGTTGTAATTTGTTTTTCCTCATTATTTAAATTGTGAATAGAAATGCCTAATAATCGAACTGAATTTCTAAGGCGTTCTTGATATAATAAATCTCTAGCCACATCGGCAATAATTGCTTTATCATTTATAAAATAAGGTACAGTTTTACTGCGTGTTTGAAGGGTGAAATCGGAATATTTAATTTTTAATGTTATTGTTTTTCCGGCAATTTTACTTTTTTGTAAGCGTTGTTCTAGCTCTTTTGCAATGTTTTGTATTCGTTCTTCCAAATAAATTTCGGAAGATAAATTTTCATTAAAAGTACGTTCGGCGCCTATCGATTTTATCTTTCTATTGGGTTTAACCGGACTTTCATGAATGCCGCGTACAATTTGAAAATAATGTAAGCCACTATTCCCAAAATGTTTCTCCAAATAATCGGCTGATTTTTGCTTTAAATCAAATCCTGTAAAAATACCCAATTGATACATTTTTTCGGCGGTAACTTTACCAATTCCATAAAACTTTTTTACATCTAATCGCTCTAAAAAAGCTTCAACTTCTTCTGGATTAACAGTTTTTTGTCCGTTTGGCTTATTGTAATCAGAAGCAATTTTGGCCACAAACTTATTCACCGAAATTCCGGCAGAAGCCGTTAATCCAACTTCGTCAAAAATTCGTTTTCTAATTTCCTGTGCAATTAAAGTTGCGCTTGGATTTCCTTTTTTATTTTCGGTAACATCCAGATAGGCTTCGTCAAGAGATAAAGGCTCAACTAAATCGGTATAATCAAGGAAAATTTTTCTTATTTTTTTGGAAATTTCTTTATATCGATCAAATCGTGGCGGCACAAAAACTAAATCGGGACACAATTTTTTTGCCTGTATGCCACTAATTGCACTTCTAACGCCAAATTTTCTTGCTTCATAACTTGCGGCGCTTACAACGCCTCTAATTTCGCTTCCGCCCACCGCTAATGGTATTCCTCGCAAGGCAGGATTATCCATTTGTTCCACAGAAGCATAAAACGCATCCATGTCAATATGAATAATTTTCCGAAGCATATTTTGAGTAAGCATATTACAAATTTATAGTATATTTGATAAGAATACTAAATTCAATTTCTTTTTAGGTTTAAAACGACATCATGAACGAAATCGAACGCAAATTTTTAGTCACCTCTACTGAATTTCTATCCGAAAGTATACGATCGAATCGAATAGTACAAGGCTATCTCAATTCAAATCCGGAACGAACAGTTCGGATTCGCATTAAAGGGACACAAGGATTTATTACCATTAAAGGGAAAGGAAACGATTCGGGAACTACACGTTTTGAATGGGAAAAAGAAATTGAAGTTACTGAAGCAGAACAATTATTACTGTTATGCGAAGATGGCGTGATTGATAAAGTTCGTCATGAAATTCCTTTTGGAAAGCACTTGTATGAAGTAGATGTTTTTGAAGGCGACAATAAAGGATTAATTATTGCAGAAATTGAGCTAGAAGATGAAAACGAGTCGTTTGAAAAACCCAATTGGCTAGGAGTAGAAGTAACCGGTGATGATCGCTATTATAATGCTTCGCTTAGTGTATCTTCTTATAAAAACTGGCAATAAACTACTCAATAATTTCAAGATTCACGCGCAAAGGGGCTCTTCCGCGGTTGTGTGATATTTCTAAAAATGGTTTTTTAGCCATATCTATTTCTCTTCTTTTGGTAAACGGACCTCTGTCGGTAATGGTAACTACAACACTTTTGCCATTTGCAGTGTTGGTTACTTTTACTTTTGTGCCAAATTTTAATTTTTTGTGGGCAGCCGTATAATTATTGTTGTGAAAACGAGCGCCACTTGCAGTTCTTCTCCCATTAAAACGATCGGCATAGTGTGATGCTTCTACATTTTTTTTGTAGGGTGTCAATTTGATTCTTGACAGTGAATCCTGTTTTTTTGCCAATACAATAGCAAGTGAATCCTGTTTTTTGATACTATCAACAATAGCGGTTTCTCTGACCAAGTTGTGACTTGAATCAGAGAAACTACTAATGGCTATAATGAGAACGATTAAAGGGATTATATAACGTAATTGTTTCATTTATGGGTTGTTTTGAAAGTTGCTTATCCTAACCATTGTTTGTATGGAATCATTGCCAATAAAAGCACTAATCCTAACAAGTAAAATAATGCAATTTTTTTGAATTTACCGTTATTACTTTCTTCTCTTTTATGTTTTGACCAACCGATTGTAATCAAAACGATAGCAATAATATTGGTAACAGGATGTTCAACTAGTAGTTGTCTTAATTCGCTGTTTTTCATTATTTTCATGCCTAATAAGGACCATTGTTCAAATTTATCAGATACAAAATACAATAGTAAACCTATTAGTAGTTGCACATGACAAATGATTAAAGCAACTAACGAAATACTTCGGTCTTTTGGTTTAAATAAACTTTTTGAGGTTACTCCTAAAATGGCATTAATTACCGCTAATAACAATACTCCTAATGCCGCATAAGCTACAATAGAGTGAAGGGAAAGAATAGTGCTGTACATAGTTTATTGTTTTATTGTGAATTACAAATATAGGAAATAAAAAAACCTCTCACTCAAAAAAATGAGTGAGAGGTTTAAATTGTGTGATTCTAAATAAAATTAGAAGTTATAACGGATTGTGAAATTCCAAGTTCTTCCGAAACCGAAGAAACCTTGGTTACCATCTGCAATTCCTTTATAAACTCTACCAGCAGACTGATAAGTAGGCCCTGAAGTTCCACTAATGAATGCGTCAGTTTTAATATTAGACGTTAATTCAGATAAATAAACCTCATCAAAAACATTATTCATGTTAAATCTAAAATTCACAGAATTTTGTTTGTCTTTTCCAACTAACATTTTGTAAGAAATACCCGCATCAACTAAATCATAATTAGGCAATTCGATATTTTCTTTTACAGCTCCGACATTAGCATATAATTTATCATAATTTCTCCAATCTGCATCGATTGAAAAGTTTTTAATAAACTCATATTTAACTCCTAATCCCCAAGTAGTTTGAGCAGCATCACCTACTTTTCCTCCATCAACATCTTTAACTGTTGTTCTTAGTACATTTAAACTTTCATCAGTTTCTGTTCTTAATGAACTTCCTCCATATTCCCAGTTGCCAACAGATGCAAAACCTTTAACATCCACATTTGATGTTGGTTTTAAAACAAAATCCAATTCTAAACCAGTATGAGTTTGTTTAAATCCTTGATCAGTAAACAAAACTATAGATCCATTAGGTGCGATATCTGTATTACTCGTTACCGTTCTACCTCCTTGAGAAATTCTATCTTCCCATGTTGTTCTGTAAGCGTTTACACTTGCAGAAAACATTTTTGATTTGAATGTATATCCAGCTTCTAAACCTAATACTTTTTCATTACTAGTGTTTGGATTTACATTGTTTGTGAAATTTAAATAAACATTATCATGAAATGGTTGACGAGAATAATAACCTGCATTTGCATATACTGAATGTTGATCAGCAATTACATAACTACCACCCGCTTTAACATTATATCCAATATTATTTACTTTTTCAGAATCTTGATTTGCAGCTTGGTAATCGTAGTAATCAAATCTTTGGTGCGATTGGTTAGAAACCGATCCTTGGAAAAATGCAGATAAATTGTTTTTAGAATATTCTAACTGACCGAAAACTCCTCCGTAGGAAATTGTTTCACTGTAATCATAATCAATTTTTTGGTTGTCACTTGCTGTATTAAAGAAAGCATTCCAAGGATTAATGTTGAATTGTTGATTAACAGTATTAGTACCAATAGGTAAGTTATTAGGACTAGGAATAACATGATTGTTATTTCTTAAAGGTCTTGCTTCAAACCATCCGTTTAATCCTAAGAAGTTAGAAACTTGACGGTAGTGATCTCCATTATAGGTTCTTAAATCTAAACCAACATTTAAATTTAAGTTTTCATTAATTTCTTTCTTTAAATTAGAAACGATACCATACCAAGCATGGTTGTTCATAGAAGCTCTAATCACATAGTTTTTAGAACGATATGAATCGGCTGGAACACCCGCATTTGATCCGGTTTCGTTAGAACCAATTCCGTTTGAATCGGCACTATTATTTGCAAAAATTAAATCAAAGTCAATTAATGTTGATTGATTTGCTCCAGTGTATGGATTAAATTCTGAGATATTTTTCTTACCGCCACCATAATTACCAGTTCCTCCACCACGTCCCCATGATGCATATAATACAGTAGATAATGAAGTAGTACTATTTATGTTGAAATCCCAGTTTAAGTTTGCAACTGGCTTGTGGTAGAAATTTGTTCTTTCAGCAATATATTGGCCGTTTAAATAACCATAATTGTTATTGTATTTTCTTCCGAACCCTAAATAATCAGATATTTTTTTAGTATAGTTTTGATCGTGTGACTGTGGTGCACCAGTTATTAAGAAATTGAAACTATGCTTGTCATTCGCTTTGTATCCAAAAGAAATAAAGTAGTTTTGTCCTTCTCCTTTTGTACCATCATTGTAACCATCTCCTTGCCAATGTGACATCATAACGCTCATACCAAATCCTTTAGCGTTCATACCTGTATTGTATGCTGCTGTAGTTTTTAAATAATCGTCATTTGCAACACCTGTAGAAACAAAACCTCCTTGTTTTTTATCAGTAGCTTTAGTTACAAAGTTAACAGTACCTCCAACAGAAGATATCGCTAATTTTGAAGAACCTAAACCTCTTTGAACTTGGATGAAATTTGCAATATCTGACATACCTGACCAGTTTGACCAATACATTTTTCCATCTTCCATTCCATTAATTGGTTGTCCATTTAATAAGAAAGCAGTATTATCTTGTTGGAAACCACGAACTGTAATTCTTGAATCTCCATAACCTCCAGCTTGACCTGCAACATATACAGATGGTGTATTAACCATTGCTTGTGTTACATCAGAAGTACCCACTTTAGTTTGGATATCAACTGCTTTAATTGTTGAAACTGCAATTGGCGTTTTACGCTCTTTTGCAACGTCAATAATTCCTTTACCTACAACTACTACATCGTCCAATTGAGAAACATTTGGAGCAATAACTACAGAACCTACATTGGTAGTAGTTCCTGTAACTGTAAAAGAAATTGTTTTTGAATCAAACCCTAAGAAAGAAATTACAATTTCTCCTGATTTTTGAGTTGTTGTAAGCTCAAATTTTCCGTCAAAATCAGTTGCTACTCCGTTTGTTGTACCTTTAATTACAACGCTAGCTCCTGCTAATGGTTGATTTAACTCTCCATCTAATACAGTTCCTGTAACTTTAGATTGAGAAAATACTGTTAGGGTTGTTAAAAAGAAAAACCCAAAAAGTAATGCATTTTTAAAAATTTTCATTTGATGTGTTTTTAAAATATTTTGTGCAAAGTTGCTACAAGATTTTAAGTCTAATGTTAAGTTAATGTTAACAAACACATTATTGACACTAAAAAACTAAAAAAAATGTTAACTAAAGATTTTCTTTCATTAAAATAGGTTGTTTATGATTACTCTTAAGGAGTATAAACGAACTAGCTTCTGTATTTTTTTAATAAAAACGAGGTTGAATTGTCATGCATTTGTGGGGCATTACTTACAATTTCATCTAAAATGCTCGTTGCTAATTGTTTCCCTAATTCTACTCCCCATTGATCATAACTAAATATATTCCAGATGACGCCTTGTACAAAAATCTTGTGCTCATATAAAGCGACTAAAGCACCTAATGTAGCGGGTGTTAATTTTTGGATTAATAGTGTATTTGTAGGCTTATTCCCTGAGAACACTTTAAACGGCAATAAAAAATCGGCTTTATCGCCCGAAATTCCTTGTTTATCAAATTCCGATTTTACTTGAGTCTCGGTTTTACCCATTAATAAAGCTTCGGTTTGCGCAAAGAAATTTGACATTAATTTATCATGGTGGTCTTTATTGCCATATAATGACTCTTTGAATCCAATAAAATCAGTCGGAATCAATTTTGTACCTTGGTGAATTAATTGGAAAAAAGCATGTTGTGAATTAGTGCCTGGTTCGCCCCAAATAATAGTTCCGGTTTGATAATTGACCGGTTTACCATCTCTTCCGATGCTTTTACCATTACTTTCCATAATGCCTTGCTGTAAATAAGGCGCTAATTTTTGCAAATATTGGGTGTAAGGAATTAATGCTTCACTTTCAGCTCCAAAAAAATTATTGTACCAAATACTTAATAAAGCTAAGGTAACTGGAATATTTTTATCAAAAGATTCGTTTTTAAAATGCTCATCCATTTCATGAGCGCCTTGTAATAATTGGTCAAAATGATCAAATCCTACGGCTAAACTAATTGATAGACCAACGGCGCTCCATAACGAGAAACGTCCGCCCACCCAGTCCCACATTGGGAAAATATTTTCGGAATTAATACCAAATTCGGTTACTTTTTGAATATTGGTTGAAACAGCTACAAAATGCTTTGCGACATCTTCTTGTGTTGCTGATTGCAAGAACCAACTTCTTATGGTTTCGGCATTAGAAAGCGTTTCTTGTGTGGTAAATGTTTTGGATACAATTACAAAAAGAGTTGTTTCTGGATTTATTTTTTTAATAATTTCATTCACATGGTCGCCATCTACATTGGAAACAAAATGAACATTTAGATCATTTTTATAATATTGTAAGGCCTCAACAATCATAGCCGGACCAAGATCTGAACCGCCAATTCCAATATTTACAACATCGGTAAATGACTTCCCAGAAAACCCTTTTCGTTGTCCTGAGATAATTTCGTTTGAAAAGTTTTTGATTTTATTTTTCACCGAATAAATTTCGGGCATTACATTAACGCCATCTACTTGTACAGAAGCATTTTCGTTAGCACGCAAGGCAGTATGTAAAACGGCTCTGTTTTCGGTTTGATTGATCACATCTCCATCAAAATATTTTGTAATGGCGTCTTTTAATTGTACTTCATTGGCTAATTCCTGTAACAAAGAAATCGTTTCGGCTGAAATAATATTTTTAGAATAATCAACTAAAAAATCATTCCATTGAAGGTGCATTTTTTCGGCTCTTGCAGGTTCATTTGCAAATAAATGTTGCATTTGAACGTTTTTCATGGTTTCAAAATGCGCTTGTAATTTTTTCCAAGCTTGAGTTTGTGTTGGATTGATCGATTGTAATGCCATTATTCCTTAAATTTTAGTGCGGTTATACTGTCTAATTCTTTTTTTAGGGGCGCTATATAGTTTAAATATTTTTGTTTGTCTGATTTTCCCATGGGTTCTGTGTTGGGTAATTTTAATCGCAGTGGATCCACTTGCACGCCATTTTTCCAAAAGCGGTAACAAACGTGAGGCCCAGTAGCTAAACCGGTGCTTCCTACTTTACCTATGGTTTGTCCTTGTGAAACGCTTTGTCCGTTTCGAACTAAAATTTTTGACATGTGTAAATATTGAGTTGCATAGGTTGAACTATGACGGACTTTTACAAAATTACCATTTCCGGCGGTGTAACCCGTTTTTTCTACTACGCCCGAAGCGGTAGTTTTAATTGGTGTTCCGTGTGGCGCTGCATAATCTGTTCCGTTGTGGGCTTTAAAACGCATTTGAACCGGATGAAAACGACGCCCTGAAAAACGAGACGAAATTCTGAAATAATCCAAAGGCGCTTTTAAAAACATACTTTTTAATCCTTTACCATTTTCATCGTAATAATCTTCTTTCTTTTGATTTTCATTTAATTTATAGGGAAATGCAAATATCTTTTTCCCTTTATGTTCAAAATAAGAAGCCTCTATACTTTCAACTCCAATATATATTGAGTCTTCCATATATTTTTCATTAATGGTCACAGCAAATTTATCTCCTTTTTGAATTTTAAAGAAGTCAATTGTATAGGCGTAAATTCCTGCTAACTTAGGCGCTAATGCAGGACTAACCCCAACATTACTTAATGTTTCAGAAAGTGATCCGTTAATTTCGGCAGCCACCACTCTTCTTTTAATGCGTGTTGGTTTTTGCTTATTTGAAACGACTAAGGAATCTCTAAAATCTACTACAGTATATTGTATTCGATCTTCAATATAGACTAACGCTTTAAGCGTATTGGGCTTTTTCTTGTCTAAAAAAAGAATATAGGGTTTCCCCACTTTAATTCTCCTTACATTAAATGAATCTTTAACTTTTTCAGTTACTTGATGAATGGTAAGACTATCTCTCAAAGGGAATTTTTGCAAAAGTGCACTAAAGGTATCTCCTGATCGAATAGTATCTCTCACCACTTTATAATCATTAAAAGTAAACCCATAATCCTTGATTATTGGCTCTTTCTTAGCTATTTTAGTTGCTTCTTTTTCGTCTTTTGAATTACACGAAGTAAAAAAAGAGGCGAAAAAAAGAAGTATAATTATACTGTATCTCAATGTTGTTCGGTTTCAAATGTTGTTAAGCGCCCCAATTTTCAATTTCTTCTGCCGACCATAATTCTGGGAAGAAAATTCGTTTTTGATATTTTGGCAACATGTATTTTTTCCAATCACTTCCGCCGGTGGCTTCATGATTACCAGGCACACTTTCTATATATTTTTTGGCCGCATTAAAATGACCCATTACCCAAGTAATATTTACGGTTACATCATAATGACGCATGGCTGCCACTAAACTAGGATTTTTTTGATCTGCATCAGGAAGTTGTTTGAATTTTCGCCACAAATTGATGGTGTTGTATTCTTCCATGTATTCCAAAAATATTTTCTTGTATTTTCGTTCGAATTCGCTTAATAAATAAGATTTTTCGCCCGTATGATAATCTTTACCTGCGGCTTGCCAATACAAATGTTCCAGAGCATGTTCATAAGGTGTATTTCGATCTATCGAAGCCCTAAAACGGTTGTCAATTAGGTTAATTAAGTCGGTTGAAGAAAATTCAATTAAACGATATTGCGCCGATTGAAATCCGCTAGCAGGCGTTAAAGTGTTTCTAAATTTCAAGTATTGTTCGGGCTCCATTCCGTCTTTCATAATATCAAAAGAGGTTGTGAGCATGTCAAAATATCTACTAATTCTTCCTAATTTTTCGGTGAAATATTCAGTAGAAGGTTGTTCGTTGTGACATAATTGATCCATTTCCCAAAGAATCATTTTAAACAATAATTCGTTCACTTGATGATACATTACAAAAACCATTTCATCTGGCAATGTAGTACGTTGTGTTTGTATACTAAGCAATGCATCGGTTTGAATATAATCCCAATAGGTTATAGGTTTTGCCCACAATAAACCTTCTAAATGGGTAGATGTATTTTGATTGATTGCTTCAAACTTATCATTCAATTGATTTAATTGTTCTTGGATTTTTGGGGTAATTTCCATTATTAATTTACTTTAATTTTAAATGAATTCTTTAATCCTTTAAAGGCTTCAATGTCTGCTTTTAATGAGCCTACAGCTAAGCTTGCTTTTACACGGATAGGAATTTTATTATCATCATCTGATATCCAAACCGTTAAACTTTCTTCTTCTTTAAAAACTCTTCCCGCTTGTACATAGGGTCTAAATATCATGCAAGAAACTTTTCCAAATTTAGTGCTTATATCTTCTCTACCTAAAAATTTTAACTTAAACTTTGTAGTTTCACCATCAAAAAACATATCAATTGCTATAGATTCATTTGGTTTTAATTTATCGATTTTGGGATGATTTCTTAGATAATAAAAAGAGGAAACAATATCCTGAACTTCTTCTGGAACAGTAACAGTTGATTCTGTTTTATGCTTATAGTCTTTGACTAAAACGGTATTGTTTGCCTGATTAAAAAAACCTTCTTGATTTTTGGTGTAGCCGCCTTCATCTATTTTTCTAACATATTGATAGGGTTTTCCGGTTTCTTTATCAAAATAACTTTCGTAATTATCGTCAACTTTAAAGAAAAACTTAGTCATCCCTGTAGTCCAACCTTTTCCTACAACATGATGTACTTTCTTGTTGTTTTTCGTTGCTTCCTTTATTTCTAGAGTTGCATAACCAGCAGTTACAAGTCCATAATGAATTCTCATTTTAAACCATTCTCCGGTTGTATATGCGTTTTCTCTTTGAACAAACGAATTTGTAAAAAAGAAGAGAATAAAAAGGACTACTAATTTTTTCATTTTATGATTCATTTATTAATGAATGTGCAATTTCTGTTCCAAAAATAGTAAAACAAAAAAACCCAGTCAAAAATATGACTGAGTTTTTATGCTATTAACCAACCAAAAAACTATAAATTATGAAAATTTACTACAAATTGCAGAGCAAACTACCTCTCTGCTTTTGCTTTGCAAAGATAGAGTGCTTTTTTATATTATTCTCAACAAAAAACAAACTTTAACATATTTTTATCAGAAATAACACTACTACAACGTTGTATTTTGATTATTGTTTAATAAAAATTCGATTTTATAGCGTTCCTCGCAATGCTTGTTCTCTTTCTATCGATTCGAAAAGGGCTTTAAAATTTCCTGCTCCAAAACCTTTTGCACCCATTCTCTGAATAACTTCGAAGAAAAGTGTTGGTCGGTCTTCAATTGGTTTAGTGAAAATTTGTAATAAATAGCCTTCTTCATCGGCATCAATCATAATGCCTAATTTTTGAAGTTCGTTGATGTCTTCTTTAAATTTAGACATGTGATCTTTCAATCTTTCTGGAATGGCATCGTAATACGCTTGTGGCGGAGTACTTAAAAATTCGATTCCACGAGAACGCATATCGGCAACGGTAGTAATAATGTCATCTGTTGCAACTGCTATATGTTGCACACCTTCGCCTTCATAAAAATCTAAATATTCTTCAATTTGCGAACGTTTTTTTCCATTAGCCGGTTCATTAATTGGAAATTTGATTCTTCCGTTTCCGTTACTCATAACTTTCGACATTAATGCCGAATATTCTGTAGTAATTTGTTTGTCGTCAAAAGAAAGGAAATTTACAAACCCCATTACATCTTCAAACCATTTTACGGCTTCATTCATTCTGTTCCAGCCGGTATTTCCTACCATGTGGTCAATAAATTTTAATCCAACAGGTTTTGGGTTATAATCCGATTTCCATTCTTGATAACCAGGCATAAAAATTCCGTTATAATTTTTACGTTCTACAAAAACAAATACGGTTTCTCCATACGCGCCATAAATACCAGCACGAACTGCTTCGCCATTTTCATCTTTTTCTACAACGGGCTCAAAATAAGGTTTTGCTCCTCGTTTTGTAGTTTCTTCAAACGATTTTCTGGCATCTTCAACCCAAAGTGCAATGACTTTAACGCCATCTCCATGTTTTTTAACATGTTCTCCAATAGGTGAATTACTGTTTAAAGCGGTTGTTAATACTAAACGTATTTTATCTTGTTTTAAAACATAAGACGCTCTGTCTTTTACACCAGTTTCTAATCCTGCATAAGCTAATGACTGAAAACCGAAAGCCGTTTTATAGAAATGTGCGGCTTGTTTAGCATTACCCACATATAATTCTACGTAATCTGTTCCTAAAAGGGGAAGGAAGTCTTGTGCTCCTTCAAATATTTTTTCTAAGCCGTATTCGACTGATTTTAATTCTTTACTCATTTTTTATATTTTTTGAACGCGGATAACACGGATTTTACGGATATGCGCGAATTTTTAATTTATTACTAATAATTACTGGTTGTTAGCCCCGATAGAAGTGGAAATCCTTTTCTTTTTTCCTTTAAAAAAGAAAAGATTGCAACGAATAGCGGGATTAGCTCCTGAAAAAAATTAATCTAACCACGATTTAAAATAATCATTATCTGCAATTGACATAGCGTCTTCTGTAACCATTAAAGGTTTAAAAGTATCGACCATTACTGCCAATTCTAATGTTTCTTTTTTACCAATACTTCTTTCTGCAGCTCCTGGGTGTGGTCCGTGAGGAATTCCGGCAGGATGTAATGAAATATTTCCTGGTTTAACATCGTTTCTGCTCATGAAATCACCATCTACATAATACAATACCTCATCGGCATCAATGTTACTATGATTATACGGTGCTGGAATAGATAACGGATGATAATCGTAAAGTCTTGGTACAAATGAACAAATTACAAATGCGCTTGTTTCAAATGTTTGATGAACAGGAGGTGGTAAATGAATTCTGCCTGTAATTGGTTCAAAATCATGAATAGAGAACGCATACGGATAGTTAAACCCATCATATCCAATAACATCAAATGGATGTGAAGCATATACTAGTTCGAAAATTTCATCTTTCTTTTTTACTTTGATGACAAATTCTCCTGTTTCATTATAGGTTTCTAATTCTTCTGGACGGCGAATGTCTCTTTCACAATAAGGCGAATGTTCTAATAATTGCCCAAACCAGTTTCTATATTGTTTAGGAGTATATACTGGCGCATGCGATTCAACAATAAACAAGCGATTATCTTCGGTATCGAAATCTATTTTATAAATCATTCCACGTGGCACTACTAGATAATCGCCATAACTGAAGTCTAAGTTTCCAAGCATGGTTCTTAGTTTTCCTGTTCCTTTGTGAATGAAAATTACTTCGTCAGAATCGGTGTTTTTATAAAAATAATCGGTAGTTGATTTTCTTGGTGCCGCAAGCGCAATATGACAATCTGAATTAGTCAATACAATTTTTCGACTTTCTAAATAATCATCTTGTGGAGCAACATCAAAACCTCTTAATTTATAAGACTGAATGTTGTTTGATTTTGCGATTTTTGGCGCAACACTGTATTGTTTTCTTATTTCTTTTACCTGTGTAGGTCTTTGCTCATGATAGGAGTTGGTCGACATTCCGTCAAAACCTACTGTTCCAAACAGTTGCTCATAATACAAATCACCGTTTGGTTTACGAAACTGTGTATGTCGTTTGCGAGGAATTTCTCCCAATTTATGATATATTGGCATTTTTTTTAAGTTTAAATGTTAAGGTTTAAATGTTTAGAAGTGTAAGAGACTAAAATCTAAACATATTCTTTTATAAAAAACTATTACTCACTCAGGATTTCTCTTGATGAGGAATTTTAAATGTGATAATAAGCCTTCCCAATATGGTTTCATAAATACAAATGTCGTAAAAAAACAAAAAAAGCCACTAAAAAAGTGGCTTAAATTTTTATTGTTCTTCTTTGCCTAGTTTTGCGTTTCGTTTTCCATATAAGAAGTATATTAAAATACCAATGGCTAACCATCCTAAAGATAACATTTGAGCATCTTTACTTAAGTTAATCATAAGATAAGTATTAATTAGAATACCACAAACGGCAATTACTGGTAAAGCAGGAACTTTAAAAGTACGCTCTAAACCTGGTTGTTTTACTCTTAGAATCCAAACCGCCACACACACCATCGTAAAAGCAAATAAAGTGCCAAAACTAGTCATTTCAGCTAGTTTACTAATTGGTGTAAATGCAGCAACAATTGCGATAAACCCTCCTAAAATCATTAAGTTGGTTTTTGGTGTTCCAGAAATTGGATTAATTTTAGAGAAAACAGAAGGGATTAAACCATCTTTAGACATTCCCAAGAAAATTCTAGATTGTCCCATGATCATTACCATCAATACAGAAATTAATCCAACTGTAGCAGCAATTGTAATAATATATCCCGCCCAAGCTTGACCTGCAATATCAAAGGCATAAGCAACTGGCGCTTTAATTGCTTCAGGATATTTCCCAAGGGGATTAAAATCTTGGTAACTAATCATACCAGTTAATACTAATGAAACTAAAATATAAAGTACTGTACAAACTAATAAAGAAGCAATAATTGCGAAAGGAACATCTTTTTTAGGATTGATAGCTTCACCCGCTTGGGTTGAAACGGCATCGAAACCAACATAAGCAAAGAAAATTGCAGCCGCTCCAGAAATAACACCAGCCACGCCATAAGCTTGGTGAGGTTTATTATCTACCATTATTGTTTGAACTTCAGGAATGAAAGGTGTCCAGTTATCAACATTAATAAAAAATACACCTGCAATAATTACGAAAATAACAGCTGAAACTTTTAATATTACGATGAAGTTATTTGCACTTGCTGCTTTTTCCGTACCTTTTATAAGAAGAGATATTACTAAGATAACTATAAGGAAAGCAGGTAAGTTCATTGAAAATCCTTCTCCTGTATAACTTGCTGGGTCAGAAGTTAGCCATTCGGGGAGCTTTATCCCAAACATTTTGAGCAACTTATTAAAATAGCCAGACCATGAGACTGCAACAGTCATAGAACCCATTGCATATTCTAATATTAATCCCCAACCTATAATCCAAGCGAAAATTTCTCCGATAGTTCCATAAGCATAAGCATAAGCAGAACCTTCAACAGGTAAAATTGATGCAAACTCTGAATAACATAGTGCTGCAAATACACAGGCAATACCTGCAATAACAAATGAAAGTGCTAATGCTGGACCTGCATGGTTATAAGCTCCTGTCCCGGTAAGCACAAAAATACCACCACCAATAATAGCTCCAATACCAATAGCTGTTAAGCTCCATTTACCTAAAACTCGCTTCAATTCACTTTTTTTCATATCAGCCTCAAATGCTGAAACTGGCTTAACTCTCCAAATAGACATAAAAAATTATTTTAAATTTGATTTTCAAAAATAAACTTTTTTGAAAACAATACGACAGAAAATTACATTAAATGTAATTTTTTTATTATTTTTTTAATTTTAAAACCAAAATCCGACAGAAAACCATGTGAAATGATTACCTGTTTCTGGCGACCATGAATGTTTAATTTCTAACGGGCCAATGATTGATTCCATCCCATATCCTATGGCATATCCTGTGTAATTTGGCTTTTTTAACCACCCTTCGGTATGTTCGAAAATTCTGTTGCCTACATTAGCAAAATTTCCTGTAAAATTAATGTGATGTTTTTTATACAATACATAATCAATTGTTGCGGTTTGTTTTGCATAACTATCACCTGCCAAACTTAAAAAATCATACCCAAAAAAAGGTTTAAAATTATTTGCCGGAACAAATCCATAACCCCCTAAAACAAAGTCGAAAAATGATATAGTACGCTCTCCAATAGCAAAACCAACTTCAGATTGCGATCTAATGGTTAGTTTTTTTAGAGGCTCAAAAACAATTCCTGCTTCTGCTTTAGCAATAGAAAAACGTTCAAACTGGCGGGTATAATCTGATGAATACAAGAATGATTTCATTTCTCCATAAAAAGACCAGCCTTTCTTTGGAAAATATTTTTGATCAAATGAATCGTACTTTAAATAGCCAAATGCTGAAAGATAATCACTTTTATCAAAAACTGGGGTTGTATTTTGTAACGTTTGCGATTCTATTTTTAGATATTTAAATTCTAATCCGGCACCAAAGGAAAACTTTTGAGCAAAAATCGTTTGGACATAGACTTGGTTAGTTACATCTGTAAAATCGATGTTTACTGAATTAATTCCTAAATTTGTTAAAATCATTCCGTTTTCAAAATCGGTTGAAATATTTCTGTTGAATGAATTTAACTTAGAATTGAATCCGAAACTCCAATAAAAACCATTATCGATATAATAGTCAAAATTATACCTAAAATTATCGCCAAGAATTACATCTAAAGAAACAACATCATTTTTAGTGACAATCTTTTTATGGGTATAATTAACTAATACGCCGCTTTTATACAAATCATCATAATGCAGTCCAAATTTTAAAAATGTATTGTTTCTATTTTCACTTAAATTCAAGGTTAATCGTTCTCCTTTTTGTGTTTTCTCTAAAGAATAGGTAATGGCGCTAAAATTTTGTGTGGCATTTAAAGTGGAAATCCCTTTTTCTAATTGAGCATGAGAAATTTTTGTGTTATTTCTAATCTTTAATTTTCCTAAAATATAAGCTCGTGTATAATTTTCTAATTTATTAAATGTAATTTCTCCAATATAAATTGAATCTTTATGAAACACCTTACTAACTTGCCGCTTATTGTTCTCAACTAATGGAAGTAACTGATTAATATACGTCATCGCTTTTTCAGTTCCTTTTTTAATAATTTCCGAACCATTATCAAACGAAACAACCGAATAACCCTTAATATCTGGTTTTATATAAATATTAGTCAAGCTTCGTTTTCTATCCATTTTCTCTATCATAGAAAAATTGTTTATTTGCGAAAGGACTACCGTTACATCTTTTAACTGCTCTCTATTTTTTAAACCATCTTGAACATCTACGCCAATAATAAAATCAACCCCTCTACTCTTTAATTCTTCCACTGGATAATTATTAACGACACCACCATCTATAAAAAGTCGACCATTAATTTCAACCGGATTATACAATGTAGGAATCGCGCCGCTTGCAATGATTGATTGAGCTAAAACTCCTGAATCAAGTAAAATTTGTTCGCCAGTTTCTACATCAGTAGCTACGCACAAAAAAGGAATTGGAAGTTCATCAAAATCTCTCACATGACTTACATGTTTTGTTAATCTTGATATTAAATTAAAATTATACAATCCTTTTGAAAGTCCAGACGGAAGTCCTAATCTAAAATTGTTAAAAGGTAGTGTCAATGCATAAATTTCATCATTCCTTTTTTCATAAAACGATTTTGATTCTCGTGGAGTGTAGTCTTGCAATAGTGCGTCCACATCAATAGCAGAGAAAATAGAATCCAGTTGATGTGCACTATACCCTGATGCATATAATCCTCCTACTACTGCTCCCATACTTGTACCCGAAATATAATCTACTTTAATACCAAGTGAATCAATTACTTTTAAAACCCCTATATGAGCTAACCCTTTTGCACCACCGCCACTTAAAACTAATCCAATTTTTGGGCGCGACTGTTCTTGCCCAAAACTCACTTGGATCAACATTAATAAACTTAAAAACAAAAGGTGTTTTTTCATGTAACTCAATTATTGTTCTTGTAAAAGTCGGAAATTTTTTTGGCTTTTGAAAGACCTACAACTTCAGAAATTTCTTTTTCATCTGCATTTTGTAGTCTTTTAACACTTTTAAAATGTTTTATTAACGTTATCATCGTTTTTTCACCAATGCCCGGAATACTTTCTAAACTATTATTTAATGCCGATTTACTTCGCTTATCGCGATGATGGGTTATTCCAAATCGGTGTGCTTCGTTTCGTAAAAACTGAATTACTTTCAAAGTTTCCGATTTTTTATCTAAATATAAAGGTGCCGAATCGCCTGGATAAAACAACTCTTCCAAACGTTTTGCTATACCTATAATTGCAATTTTGCCTCGTAGTCCTAAATCATCAATACTTTTTAATGCTGATGACAATTGCCCTTTTCCTCCATCAATAATAATCAATTGGGGTAAAGACTGATTTTCATCTAACATGCGTTTGTATCTTCGGTACACCACTTCTTCCATCGAAGCAAAATCATTTGGACCCTCGACCGTTTTTATGTTAAAATGGCGGTAATCTTTTTTACTTGGCTTTCCATCTTTAAACACCACACAGGCCGACACAGGATTGGTTCCTTGAATATTTGAATTATCAAAACACTCAATATGTCTTGGTTCAACCGATAGTCGCAAATCCTTTTGCATTTGAGCCATAATTCGATTAGTGTGGCGTTCTGGATCTACAATTTGAATTTGCTTTAATTGATCTAATCGATAATATTTGGCATTGCGTTCTGATAGTTCTAAAATTTGCTTTTTGTCGCCAAGTTGCGGCACCGTTACTTTGATGTTTTCACCTAAATCTATTGGAAACGGCACTACAATTTCTCGCGCATTCAAATGAAATCGTTCGCGCAATTCTACCACGGCTAGTTCTAATAATTCTTCGTTGGTTTCGTCTAATTTTTTCTTTAATTCCAACGTATGCGATCGCACAATAGCGCCATGTGAAATTTGTAAAAAATTTACATAGGCCATCGTTTCATCTGAAATAATGGAAAACACATCTAAATTGGTAATTTTCGGATTTAAAACTGTTGAACGCGATTGATAATTTTCTAAAACTTCAATCTTTTCTTTGATTTTTTGAGCGGCTTCAAATTGCATTTCTTGAGCCAATTCGGTCATTAATTTCTTAAAGTCTCTCAGACTTTCTTTGAAATTTCCTTTTAAAATTTGACGGATTTTCTCTACTTGATTTTGATAATTTTCTAATGGTTCATATCCTTCGCAAGGTCCTTTACAATTCCCAATATGATACTCTAAACACACTTTATATTTTCCCGAATCGACATTGGTTTTTGATAAATCGTAAGTACACGTTCGCAACGGATATAATTCTTTTATCAAATCTAAAATAGTGTGAACTGTCTTAAAACTGGTATAAGGTCCAAAATATTCGGAACCGTCTTTTATCATTTTTCGAGTAGAAAAAATACGCGGAAATCGTTCGTTTTTAATACAAATCCATGGATATGTTTTATCATCGCGAAGTAATACGTTATAACGGGGCTGTAATTTTTTGATCAGATTGTTTTCCAATAACAAAGCATCGGTTTCGGTAGGAACCACAATGTGCTTTATTGTAACAATTTTCTTAACTAAAACTGAAGTTTTATAATTGTCGTGATTCTTAGTAAAATAGGACTGAACACGCTTTTTTAAATTTTTTGCTTTACCAACATACAAAATTTTCCCTTCTTTATCATAATACTGATATACCCCAGGATTATCGGGCAAGGTTTGAATTTGAAGTTCTAATGGTGTTTGCATTTTTTAAAAAGAGTAAAGAACAAAGATAAGAGAATTGTTTTTGAATTCTTAAAGTTTTTAACCACTAAGCGCACTAAGATCAAACAAAACAGATAATGATTTTAGGTTTTTTTCAAATTTCTTACATCTGGGTTACTATATGAAATTTGTTTTTGTATTTTTAACACTTTAGATTTTAAAAATGACCGCAATAAAACCACTTAGAATTTTAAAAGAAACCATTTTAGCTGGAGAAAGCAAAACCATTAATATGGAAATTGCAAAGTTACACACCATGACTAAATTGAAAATTCCAATCATTGTGGAACGTTCAAAGATTGAAGGTCCTACGGTTTTATTTACGGCGTGTTTGCATGGCGATGAAATTAACGGAACCGAAATTGTGCGCCAATTAATCATTCAAAAAATCAATAAGCCAAAACGCGGAACCATCATTTGTATTCCTATTATCAATATTTTTGGTTTTGTAAACCAAACCCGAGAATTTCCTGATGGTCGCGATTTGAACAGGGTTTTTCCGGGCAGTAAAACTGGGTCATTAGCCAGCCGATTTGCCTATTATATTTTGAAAGAAATTATGCCGCATGTTGATTATGCTATTGATTTTCACGCTGGTGGTGCTAGCCGATTTAATGCTCCTCAAATTAGAATTGTACCCGAAAACCCTGAATTAAAAAAACTTTCGGCCGTATTTAATGCTCCTTTTACGCTGTATTCGAAAAATATTTCAGGATCGTTTCGTAATTCGTGTGATAAATTAGATGTAAAAATGTTGTTGTTTGAAGGCGGAAAATCATTGGATTTAAACGAACAAATTACGCAAGAAGCCATTGAGGGAACCAAACGATTTTTAGCACATTTAGAAATGCTAAATCCTAAAAAGAAAGTAAGTCTACCTCAACATGATTCTATTTACATTGAAAAATCTAACTGGTTAAGAGCTAAATATTCTGGCATGTTTCATGGATTTACAACAATTGGTAGTTTTGTTAAAAAAGGCGATTTGTTAGCCACTATTTCCGATCCGTATGGAAAAGTGGAGCACAAAGTTAAAGCACCGCATGCCGGCTTCATCATTAATGTAAACGATGCGCCCATAATTTATCAAGGCGATGCTATTTTTCATATTTCAACGCAATTAGAAAATGAATAAAAAATACCTACGACAAAAAGCAAAAACTGAAAGGCAAAAGTTATCTCAAGAAGAAATCGAAGATAAAAGTTTGGCGATTGCTAACCAATTGTTGCGCATGGATATTTGGGACAAATTGTATTATCATTTATTCTTAACAATTGAAGAACAAAAAGAAATTAATACCGAATATATTTTACAGATTTTAGCCGGAAAAGATAAAGAAATCGTTATTTCAAAGTGCAACTTCACCACTTTAGGAATGACGCATTTTTTATTGACCGATAATACCAAAATCAAAAAGAACAGTTACAACGTTCCTGAACCCATTGATGGTTTAGAAGTTCCTGAAGCTAAAATTGATGTCGTTTTTGTACCGCTTTTAGCTTATGACATACAAGGAAATCGCGTGGGATACGGAAAAGGGTTTTACGATAACTTTCTAAATAAATGCAAACCCGAAACAATTAAAATTGGTTTGTCGTTCTTTCCTCCAGAAGAAAAAATTGACGGTGTTTCCGTGAATGATGTGAAATTAAATTTTTGTGTGACGCCAGACGCTATTTTCTCTTTTACGAATTAATCTTCTGACGGAAGTACTTCTTCTTTTGCTGAAGCAAACGCTCTTTTATTAAATACAATTAAAATTCCAACACCTGTTGAAATGGCCATATCAGCTACGTTGAAAATGGCGTTGAAAAAAGTAAAGTGTTTACCGCCCCAAATAGGCAACCAAGAAGGCAAGTTTCCTTCCCACATTGGAAAATAGAACATATCTACTACTTCACCATGGAACCAATTACCATAAGGTTTTTCTGCAAAAGCGGTAGCTACTTGATGATAACTATCGTTAAAAATAACCCCATAAAAAACCGAATCGATAATATTACCAAGAGCTCCGGTAAAAATTAATGCAACCGCTACAATAAGAAAATTTGAGGCTTGTTTTCTAACCGAATCCCACAACCACCAGGCAATACCGCCAACGGCAATGATTCTAAACAAGGTTAAAAATAATTTGCCGTAGGCTCCTGGAATTTCAAATCCCCAAGCCATGCCTTCATTCTCGATAAAATGAATTCGAAACCAATCAAACACTTTTACTTCTTCATTAATGAAAAAATGCGTCTTGATGTAGATTTTTGAAATTTGATCGATTAATAAAACACTAATAATTAGTAAGTAGGCTTTCTTTAAAGACATTTGCAAAATTTTTAGCAAAAATAGTAGTTTTTATCAAATAAAAAACGCTCCAAACGGAGCGTTAGTGAAATTTTGTAAAAAGATTAACGTTGTAAATTTTTTGCTTCAATACTCATGGTTGCATGAGGAACGATTTTTAAGCGTTCTTTGCTTATTAATTTACCGGTAACTTTACATAATCCGTAGGTTTTATTTTCAATACGAATTAAAGCGTTTTTTAAATCTCTTATGAATTTTTCTTGACGAATGGCCAATTGTGAATTTGCTTCTTTACTCATGGTTTCGCTTCCTTCTTCAAATGCTTTAAACGTAGGCGATGTATCATCTGTTCCATTATTTAAATCATTCATATAGGCACTCTTTATCAATTCTAAATCACCTTTAGCTTTTTCTAATTTAGCCTGAATTAACGCTTTAAATTCAGCTAAATCTGCATCTGAATATCTTAATTGCTCCTCTATCATACTTTCATTATTTTAATTATACTTCTTAATAACTCGTTTGGTTTTTATTTTGAAATGAATATACTTGTTTTGATATCATCAAACTCAATTTCTATACCATTTTCAATTTTATCTTCAAAAAGTAGGGTTTCTGTCAATGTTTCTGATTTAATGTATTCAGAATTTACAGCTACCGCTTCTTCTATTTGCGGATTTTTCAACATTTTTACCACAATTTTATCGGTCACTTCAAATCCTGAATCTTTTCTAATATTTTGAATACGATTGACTAACTCTCTGGCAATTCCTTCTTTTCTCAAATCATCAGAAATGGTAATGTCTAGCGCTACGGTTATTCCATTCGCATTGGCTACTAACCATCCCGGAATATCTTGCGAAGTAATCTCCACATCATCGGATGTTAAAGTTATGCTTTTTCCTGATATACTAATTTCCAGCGAATTTTCTCTATCTAATTGATTGATTTGTTCTTGGTTTAAATTTTGTATCTCTTTGGAAATCAATCCCATATCTTTTCCAAAACGCGGCCCAAGTGTTTTAAAATTAGGCTTTATTTGTTTCACCAAAACGCCTGATGCATCGTCTAAAAGTTCAATTTCTTTTACGTTTACCTCCGCTTTTATCAGGTCTGAAATGGCTTCAACTTCTGCTCTAAATACATTGTCAAGTACCGGAATCATTACCTTTTGCAATGGTTGACGCACTTTAATCATTTCTTTTTTACGCAGCGACAATACCAATGATGAAATGGTTTGCGCCTTTAACATTTTGCTTTCCAGCGATTTATCAACAAAGTTTTCAACCGAAACCGGAAACAGAGCCAAATGTACACTGTTTGATTTTTCTGTAGATGTTGCTTGCGTTAAATCTTTGTAAAGTTTGTCCATAAAAAATGGAGCAATTGGCGCGCTTAGCTTAGAAACCGTTACTAAACAAGTATAAAGTGTTTGATAGGCAGCAATTTTATCTTGCGCATATTCGCCTTTCCAGAAACGTCTTCTACACAAACGAACATACCAGTTACTAAGGTTTTCCTGAACAAAATCAGATATCGCACGTGCAGCTTTGGTTGGCTCATAATCGGCATACGCTTCATCCACCACTTGAATTAAGGTATGTAATTCGGATAAAATCCAACGGTCAATTTCAGGTCGTTCTGCTAACGGAATTTCTGCTTCAGCATAGGTAAATCCGTCGATATTGGCATATAATGCAAAGAACGAATACGTATTATATAGC
>JAGOAL010000056.1 GCA_017983975.1 Flavobacterium sp. | reverse complement strand
TAAGACCGGATATGATTTTAGTGGAGTACAAAAACCCCAGAATGCCAACGATACGTATGCTGTACGTTATGCCGAATTTGTAGTTCCATTGGTGAAAGCAGTACAAGAACTTGCGAATGAAAACGAACAACTCATTATACGCAATCAAGAACTTGAAGCCCTGTTGAATTCGGTCATTGATCGAATTAAGCATATCGAAACGACCCAAATGGAGATGCTGCAAACTACTTCTTCAATACGATAGATTCACGTCGCAATATGGTTCTGATGAAACAAAATTTCTTATTTGCTAAACTTCAACTACAGGCGACTCAATTATGGATGGATATTATTTCCCTTACGGAAGGGAATCAAACACAAAAGCATCTTGTTAATGTAATCGGTGAAGCGGTTCCTGATTATTCAACGATATTAAATTCATTGTCGAATGAATTAGAAGATGTTTTTAGTGTATAGAGTAATGAATTTGGTTTTATTTAAAGGATTTTCTGTTGTATTTTTTTAGAATCGCTTAAACGCTTTTATTGCGTTTTATTGAAAAAGGTAAGATGTTTCATAAAATTTCTGATAACTGATTGCTATCATTTTGTAGCTTCTCTAAGGTGGCGTCCTAAGGCTTCTGGCTCGATGCACTTCACTGTCAACCAAACACAAACTTTGATAGAAGCACAAAGCTTGATTTAACCACTAAACTGCCACTTATGGGAAGGTTTTGTTTGCTAAAGTCATTTATTCAGCTCGTTTAAGATTAGCTCTGTCATTTCAAATCTTGGGAAATCTCCTGTATTATTCAACATTATAATTGTAATTCCTAAATCAGGTTGTTTTACGAACATTGAATAGAATCCAAAATCAGTGCCTGGATGATAATTTATTTTGTGTTTTTTTGACGCAGAGAACATATATCTGTCTATCATCCATCCGTATCCATAATAGGCATCCCAATCATTGTATTCAGCCTGTGGGGTAAGTAAATATTCAATTTTTGATTGAGGAAGAATTTGTTCACTATCTAGGGCATTGCTCCACTTTAATAGGTCAGAAGCTGTAGAAGTAATTCCGCCAGCTCCACCCACATTTTGTGCATCATATATGGGCTCTGGTTTACCATACAAAAAAGCGGTCACAAGATTTTCTCTCTCTTTAATTTCTCCATAATAAGTATCCTCCATATTTAGCGGTTTGAAGATATTTTGGCTCAAAATTTCACTGTAATCTTTACCAATAATTTTTTCGGAAATTAAACTCAATATCACATAATTCGAGTTGGAATACTCAAATTTACTTCCAGATTCAAATTCTAAAGTATCACTACAAAACATAGTCACAATTTCTTCAAGCGTATATTTACCAGTTAAAATTTTTGACAAATAGGCATCGTTGGCTAAGAAATTTGGAATGCCTGATTGATGGCTTAATAGCTGACTAATTGTAACCTTTCCGTTGGAATAATTTGGTAAATATTTACTAATGGTATCTCCATAATTTAATTTATTTTCATGTACAAGTTGGGCAATTATCATTGAAGTAAAAGTCTTACTTAATGAACCTATTCTGAATTGTGAGTTCAGTTTATTTTCTGTAATGGCATTGTTGTAACTTTTTTCAAGTATTATTTTTTCTTCAGAAGCAATCAGAACAGTACCATTAAACAGGTTTTTATTATTATAAAATCTTAAGATCGAATCAACTCTAATTGATTTATCTTTTGGCAACTTGTTTAACTGTTCTTCAATTTCATTTTTTATATTATTGGCTCTGTTATTGGCTTCTAACTTTGATGCAATTTCATTAAAATCACTTGTGGGTAGCATGATGTTATAGTTTTTCCAAAAATCAGCATCATAAATTGAGTTTTGTTGTTCAATAAATTTGCCTTGTCCTAATGTTTCTTCATTTGTGAATTGCCTAACATTTTCTGTTTCAATTTTTGTTATCAAATAATCTACTCTTGTATCAGCTTGAAAATTGTAGTGTTCTCTATCACTTTTAAAAGTTAGTGTTGCATCGTTACCAACATTGTTTAAATAGTACTTGTCACCAAATCTTTTGTACTGGATTTGATAATTGTTTCTACTCATATCAATATTTATTCCTACTATTTTCATTAATGCTCGTGTTGACGCATCTCCAAATTTGTAGTAAGCAACACCTATTGGACTTAGTTGAATATTAAAATAAACAAAGGCAAATGTTTCTTTATCAATTAGCATATAACCTTTATATCCAGATTTTTTAATAATCTTTTGGTCAAATGAAATTTTGTAGAGTTCTTTCCCGTTAACAAACTCCGAATCTTCTAATTTAAATGTATGCAGTTTAAGCCCATTTTTGTTTAGTAATTCTAAATCATCTACATTATTCACAATGTCAAACTCATAGAGTCCGTTTGGCCTAAGTCCTAATTCAATGCCTTTTGATGCTTTTTCATCTTTTATAGCGCGCATCTTTTCCAACTTAAATTGTTGTGTATGCTTGTCAATTTTAGATTGAAAAATTTCAAAAACAGCTTCAGATAAATGGATGTAACTATTGTCTTTTTTGGATGTAACTCTATAAAAACCGGTGAGTTTATAAGGTTTAGAATAGTAATTACTTGAAATTTTTTCTATGGCTTGTTTAACAATAGATTCTGCTGTATATTCAGTAATTATCACTTCATTAAGGGAGTGTAGGTCTTTTTCTAAAAACACTTCCAAATGTTTTTTAATTTTTGATATACTAAAAGTTTGTGTTTTGTATCCTATATATGATACTACTAAACTGTCACTTCTTTTTTCTTCTGGAATAATGATTCTAAATTGCCCGTTTAGATTACTTATAGTCCCAGAATAACTTTCCTGTAAAAAAATATTTGCATAGGGCAGTGCTTCTTTTTGTTCCGAATCTTTTATTACTCCTTCTATCAATATATTTTGAGCAATGATTATTGTGGAAAAGTAGAAATAAACTAAAAATGTTGCGATTATTCTATTCATCGGTTTTTAATTTTACCTAACTAATTTCTATTGATTACAAACTGACATGTAGTAAACAGGCTAACTTGCTGAAGGCAGGTTTGTAATTATTTTTTGCAGAACTTAAAATTACATCGTTGTTTTGTACATTTTAATAGGTGTTTACCATTGCTGGAATCGTATACCAACTTGCTTATCACCAATAGCAAATTCTTTGGCACCCCAAGGTCTGGGTGTAACTTTATTGAGATTTGGGTGCAGTAAATGAGGATGAGAAGCCGATACCTTTGCATACACTTCTTCAATATTATCCGTTTCAATCCTTAGCTCAGGATAATGTTCTTTGGCTAATGTCTCGTCTTGAAAAACCATAATCCTTATTCCGTCTTTTACTAAAACACAATAAGGTTGAGAAGTTTTTAAATCTTCGTGTTCAATCGAAAATTGCAGACAATCAACAAACAATTTTAGTCCGTCGGAAATGTCGATATAAAACACACTGGGTACTAGTTTTGAAAAATTCATATATTTATTATTTGATTGTTTATTTTTTTTTATTTTGTTTCTCTCTTCAATGACCGCTAACGATTCTTCTTGGTGAATGTGGCGGAAAATTAGCAATTTTCAACTTAGAAACCACAACTGTTTAAACTTTTTACAACTGTTTTAGGAAGCACTTGGACCGGCATTTTACCATGCCGATGTTATTGTTTCGTTGCTTATGTATTTTAATCTCCTGATTTAATTCGATTATAGTCATCATATTTGGTAAAATACTCTAGTCCTAAAACTAATAGCATTGAACTTATAATATATACTTTCTGCATAATGACGGACAAACCCAAATAACCTAAACCAAAAACGGTAAAGAAACAGTAATAAGTTAATAAGCAAATAATACAGCAGAATTTAAGCAAATGAAGTTTTGACTTGAAGATTAATACAGTAATAGTAAATAATCCAATCAATGTTAAAATGATCGATATTACTCCCAAGTCATGCAAAGGTGTTGCAATTAAGAAAATAAATATAATGTTGGTAACGCCAATAAATTTTAAAATTTTAGCCCATTGTATTGAAGAGATCTTTTTTGACATATTGATAAAAAAAATTCCATAACCAATCGAGTGAAAAGCCATTCCAATAGTTGCCCAAATCCTGCTAGGGTTTTCAGAATCATTTATTGCTTTTGCTGCGAACAAATTGCTAATGTAATTTTTTGACCAGTCAAACCCTATGGAATTTTTGTCAAGCAATGATCCGCCTGGATAAACTGAGGCTGCTATAACAATTAAAATGACAGAAATTACCAAACAAATCAAAACCAAATATTTCTTAATCATTTGCTTTAATGTTAATTTTCTATTTGTCATTCAAATCGTTTATATAAGTTTAAAGTAGTTCGTCTGATACTTAAAACGAAATGTAAAATATGCTATATAAAATCAAATGAAGTAAGGAGTTTATTTTGGAGATTTAGCGCTAACAGGTTGCAGATCCGAATTGGTGGTAGTTTTATTTCTGTGACACATATTTGAAATCCTTCTTCCCATCTTGGACTTCAATTTTTGTTATATCATGCAATGGAATACTTTTTCCAATTGCAGAAATAAACCTTGATTGAACTCCAACTACATTACTATCACTGATTATAACTCTGTCAAAATAAAAAATAGTTCTTTTGTTTTCTTGTCCGTGGGTAAATCTTATTTCAATGGATGGCTTATTTTCTAATTTAATCTCTTGACCCTTTTTATCAAGACAATGAATTATCTTAATTGGATTGGCAGGATATTCAAAGGATTCACCCATTGGACCTCTCACTTTTACTTGTTCCAATGTTGTTGAATCAATTCCAGCGAATTGTTGTTTAAAACTATCCATTGGAATTGTATAGTTTGCACATGAATTTAATAAAAAGAATGATGTCAAAACAGTAATAAAGTTCAGAATATTTTTCACATAGAAGAATTTATATGTTTTTAGATTACATAATAAACTCACGCAAACGTTTCAGGCATGGTTTAGTTTGATTTTGCAATGTGGGCGAGCCACAGAAGGTAAAACTAAATAATCGCAATGAATGAAACAAATGTTTACCATAACCTAATTTGCAATTATTTAGTTCTTTCACTGTAGAAATGGGTGAGAAGGGAAGTTTGGTAACCAGAAAACTATTGTTAAATTAAATTGCGACCAAGCGGTTGTTAGCTACCATTAATTTGCTTAGATTAAGCTTAATTCTTAAGCAAGAATCTAATCTAAAATATCTTTAAACTTTTTCTCTCTTAGAATTTCAAAAGAGCTACTTTCAAAATCATTATTAGTTATAGGTTTTTCAAGTAACTGAAATGTGGAATCATTTGGAAAATGTTCAATGATAAAATCGTTTGGGTTTGTAAATAAATATTCCATTTCCAACTGCCTTTCAAAGTTTCCACCTTTGGTAAGATACCCAGCTCCCCATGTATTGTCAATTAAATACCATTTATTATGGATGTTCACCGCATTCCATGCATGCTTTGCAATTTTCCCTCCAAATTGTTTTGATTTTCCTGAAATAATTACACATTCAATTTTCGCATAATCACAAAAGCTCTTAAATAAGTTAGAATATCCTGAACAAATTGTCTTTTTATTTTTTAATATATTTTTAACTGAAAGTTGCTCCGTGCTACTTTTGAATTTTCTTGACAAAGCATAATCATACCCAATGTTTTGACAAATCCAATAGTAAATCTTTTCTACTGTTTCCTTCTCATTTTGAGAATCTTTAACTAGGAAATCAGCTAACCGATTAAAGTTATGAGTTCTTGGTGATTTTAAAACATAATTATATAAGGTTGTATCAAGTTCCTTGGATTGACTATAGGAAACAAATGCAAAAAGTATAAAAATGCATGTAAATCTAATTTTCATTGTAGTTTATTAATGGCCGATAACTAATCGCTATCCGATACGAATCTGCCTGCAGCAGGCAGGCTTGTCTACAGAGCGCAGCAATTCTGATCGCGAAGCCTCGCGACTGAATTCTACATTCTGAATTAAATATTCCCTTGCCCCAACATTACAATCGGATTCTCAAGCAGCGCTTTAAATGTGTTTAGGAATTTAGATCCCACAACGCCATCTACAACACGATGATCGCAACTCAACGTTACTTTCATGACGTTGCCGGGTTGTACCATTCCATTTTTTACCACTGGAATTTGTT
>JAGOAL010000029.1 GCA_017983975.1 Flavobacterium sp. | reverse complement strand
TAATTGATCCATTAATACCATTATCTCCCATGCCATAACCGTGTTTGTTGATGTAAATTTCATCAATTTCATTTAATAATATGTTTTGTAATTGCGAAAAATCATATACTGGAGAATTGTCTAAAATACGGCAGGACTACTCGTACCCATGATTGTTCGGACAATTCTAGATCTAATTACAACACCCGTGCCTTCAATACTAACATCATAACCGTGTGATGCTATAAACGATAAAACATCTCTATAAGAACCATAATCTGCGTCGGAAATTTTATAACCTTTAGCCATTCCATTATTAAAATCTCTTTCGTTTTCAAGTTTAGGTTTTTTGGTTTCCGTAATGCTTATACCTTCTAGTTGGGTAGTGTTTTCTAATTTTGGAAAATCATCTAGTTCGGTATTGTAAGTATAAGTAAATTCATCACATTCTATTGTTTTTATTTGTGGTTCTTTTGTGAACCTTTTTTCATTATTTGAGAGTCTTGAATAAATATTTAAATTCTGTAATTTTTCGTTGTTTTTGATTAATGAAAAATGAAAGTTAGTAGAATCAATAGCTAATACATTTTTAAACTCAAACTCATTTTTTTCATTTATTTCTGTTTGTTCGTTTAATCCATTAATTGAAAATAATCTAAGTTTTAATTTTTCTTTATTGTTTAATGTTTGATTAATTGTGCCGCTAATGTTAATACCAACGTCAAATGAATACGTTTCTTTTGGAACAGAATTAATTATATCACTCCATTTATATTTACTTTTTAGTGTGTGTAACAAAACTAGGTCTAATTCAAATTCTTTTCTTTTGTTGAAATTTTCAAAATAATAATCAAAGTTGATATCTTCAACATCACAATAATTTTCAAATGCAATAGATGAAATTATGTGATTTGAATTGTGATTTGAAGAAGAATTAATTGGAAGTGCACTTACGCTTAGATTAGCTACACGATTGGGTATTTTAGCATTAATTGAAATACTATCACCTCTTTTAATTATTGATTCAATGATTATTTTTTCTTTATTTGGCGATTGATTATAGATGAATCGTTCACTAACTAATGCTGATTTTTCATTTAATAATTTTACAGCATTTATGCCTTCTTGTAATTCTGATTTACTGATAATAAAGTCGGACGTGAGTTTGTCTAACTTAAAATTAATGCTATTTGCAAAATTATTTCTTTGGATTAAAATGCTAAAGGGGCTGTTTAGATATTTGTTTAAAGTGTTTTGATTAGTTTTAATTTTTAGCAACACTTTTCCCTCTATTGCATAACTATTAACGGATAAATTAATTCCTTCAATTGCAGGTTTCCCTATTAATTGAGTATATGTAGTATTGTTGTATGAAAATTTTAAACTGTATTCATCATTTGTTGTATTTAATAAATCAAATTTTCCAAAACCTTCTTGATTGGTTGCAAATGTTGTTATCGTTTCATTTTTACTATTAAGAACTTCGATTTTATTAATTTTTTTTCCTTTTCCTAAACAATCTTTTACACTAACCCCTACTATATTGTCTATTTTTTCTAAAAACAAACCACTTTCAAAGGCATAATTGATTATTAAATTGGAACTTGAATTATTCTTTTCTACTAATTTATCATTTGAATTAATTATTTTGATTTTTAGAAGTGTGGATTCATCTTCTAAAAAATTATTCATATAATTAGTATATGTGTGAATGTAATAATCACCTGAAATTAAATTTTCATCTAAATCAAATTGCCCTATTATCGTTCCATTTGAAGCATAAAATAATTTATTAAATATTTCTTTTTTATTAGAATCTAGTAACCTAACATACACATTTGTAGTTAAAAAATTTAATTTTGATTCTTTTTTTTCTATGATATATCCTTTAAACCAAACAGTCTCATTTGTTGAATATATAGTTTTATTCAGGTGTAAATGGATATTTTCTCTGTCTAGTTTGAAGTAGTTAATTAATTTTTCATCTAAACCATTTTGAGCAATTCCTGGAAGAAAAGTTAAAATGAATAAAATAAATAGGGATTTTTTCATGATGCTTTTTTTGTAAAAATAAAAAAAACTGCTTGAATATTCAAGCAGTTTTTGTTTTTTTAATGAAAATTTTACATCATTCCAGGCATTCCTCCGCCCATTGGCATTGCAGGACTATCTTCTTTAATGTCTATTAAAGCACATTCAGTAGTTAAGATCATGCCCGCTACAGAAGCAGCATTTTCTAAAGCTACACGAGTTACTTTTTTAGGATCGATAATTCCGGCAGCTAACATTTGAACGTATTCCCCTGTTTTTGCATTGAATCCGAAATCGTCTTTTCCATCTGTAACTTTTGCAATTACAACCGAACCTTCTCCACCAGCATTTTCAACAATAGTTCTCAATGGAGCTTCTACTGCTTTATTGATGATTTGAATTCCTGTTGCTTCGTCTGCATTTTCTGCTTTTATGTTTGCTAAAGCTGCTTTTGCTCTCACTAAAGCAACTCCACCACCAGCAACTATGCCTTCTTCAACAGCTGCACGAGTAGCATGTAATGCATCATCTACACGATCTTTTTTCTCTTTCATTTCTACTTCAGAAGCAGCGCCTACATATAAAACGGCAACGCCACCAGCTAATTTAGCCAAACGTTCTTGCAGTTTTTCTCTATCATAATCAGAAGTTGTCGTTTCGATTTGCGATTTGATTTGGTTTACTCTTGCTTTGATGTTATCAGCAGCTCCAGAACCGTTCACAATTGTAGTATTGTCTTTATCGATTGTTATGTTTTCTGCTGTACCAAGCATGTCTAAAGTAGTGTTTTCTAATGAATATCCACTTTCTTCAGCAATTACAGTTCCTCCAGTTAAGATGGCGATATCTTCTAACATTGCTTTTCTTCGGTCACCAAAACCTGGCGCTTTTACCGCAGCAATTTTTAATCCACCACGCAATTTATTAACTACTAAAGTTGCTAACGCTTGTCCGTCAACATCTTCAGCAATAATTAATAAGGGTCTGCCAGATTGTGCTACCGGTTCTAAAACAGGTAGTAATTCTTGTAAGTTTGATATTTTTTTATCGTATAATAAAACATATGGGTTGTTTAATTCTGCAACCATTTTATCAGCATCTGTTACAAAGTAAGGCGATAAATAACCTCTGTCAAATTGCATTCCTTCCACAACATCAACATAAGTATCGGTTCCTTTTGCTTCTTCAACAGTAATTACACCTTCTTTTCCAACTTTTCCAAAAGCCACTGCAATTAAATCGCCAATTGTTTCGTCATTATTTGCCGAAATTGAAGCTACTTGTTTTATTTTTTCGGAAGAATCACCCACAGCAACCGCTTGTTTGCTTAATTCAGCAACAATAGTTTCAACGGCTTTATCGATTCCTCTTTTTAAATCCATTGGATTAGCACCAGCTGCAACGTTTTTCAAACCTTCTTTTACAATTGCTTGAGCTAATACGGTAGCAGTAGTAGTTCCGTCTCCGGCTAAATCATTCGTTTTTGAAGCAACTTCTTTTACCATTTGAGCACCCATATTTTCTAATGGGTCTTGTAATTCAATTTCTTTAGCTACAGAAACACCATCTTTAGTTACTGTTGGACCTCCAAAAGATTTTGAAATAATTACATTTCTTCCTTTTGGACCTAAAGTTACTTTAACTGCATTTGCTAATGCATCAACGCCGCGTTTTAAACCATCGCGTGCTTCAATATCAAATTTTATATCTTTTGCCATTTTAATTTTTTGTTTAAATGTTTAACGTTTAAAAGTTACAGTTTAATCTGCGGTTAAAGAATTGCATAAATTTCGTCTTCTCTCATAATCAAGTAATCCTTTCCTTCATATTTGAATTCGGTACCAGAATATTTACCATAAAGAACGATATCGCCAACTTTAACGGTCATAGTGTAGTCTTTTTTGCCATTTCCTACGGCTACTACAGTTCCTTTTTGTGGTTTTTCTTTTGCAGTATCTGGAATAATAATTCCAGAGGCTGTAGTTGTTTCGGCTGCTAATGGAGCAATAACAACTCGGTCTGAAATAGGTTTAATGTTTAATGACATAGTTTACTAATTTAATTAATTATTTTTCTTCTTCAATTATTCAGAAATTGTGCCAATTCAATTTTATGCCATTTTTTCTGAAATAAAAAATGCCAGCACTGACAGGCTGGCATTTTTTTATATTTTGTAAATTCTTATTTTGTAGAATCTGTTGCAACTGGAGCAGTAGTAGCTGGAGCTTGTTTGTTTGCTTCAGGAGCTGCTGGAATGGTTGTTTTTGGAGCTGCTGCATTGTCTTGTCCTAATATTTTAGAATCTGTTGCGGCATTTCCACCATTAAAACTTAAACTTGACAATAAGATTAAAGCAATAAGTATTCCTCCTAAAGTCCAAGTACTTTTGTCTAAGAAATCGGTTGTTTTTTGAACACCACCTAATTGTTGTGAACTTCCAAAAGAAGATGATAAACCACCACCTTTAGGATTTTGAACCATAATAGCTAAGATTAATAAAAAACAAACAATTGTTATCGCAATTAAAAAACCTGTGAATCCCATAATTAATTATTATTTTGTTGTAAATTTTTGATTTCATTTATTCGGTCTGCAAAGAAACTACTTTTTTCTGGATATTTCAAAATTAATATTTCATAAGCTTGTATTGCTTTGTTATATTTTTTTTGTTCTAAATATACTTTAGCGAGTGTTTCTGTCATCAAATGTGTTGGTTCTTCAATACTTTTGATGATATTTTCAGAAGTGTGTCCGTTGTCTTTTATTGGAGGAATTTTTGGATTTGCTTCAATAAATTTATCTATTAAGGCTATCTTTTTTTGTTTTTCAGCATCTAAATTTAAATCATTTTTAGATAAATCTCTTTGAATAGGTGTGAATTTTGTAAGTTGTAACCATTCTTGAAACGAATGTTTTTCTGTTCTTGAAAAAGATAAAGGAGCACCTATTTGAAGTTTGTCTTCAGAAACGGTTGTTTGATTATTATTAACTTCAATATTAGTTGAATCTTTAGCAGAAATTAGTTCCTCAATTGCATAAACATCAATATCTAAAATATACTTTTGAAAAGCCTCTATTTTTTCTTGTTGGATTGCAATAAAATTTTCAGAAGTAATAAAATCAAACAAAATAGTTCGATCAGTGGTATAGGCAGCCGTTTTTTTTAATTCGTAATTATACCTAAAACTTTCTTGATTATATAATCCTTTTAAATGCAATGCACGTGCGGCCTGAAAATAGGGGTATTGCAAAACTACATTTTCTAACGCAATAGTTTGCTTTTCGTTAGTAGCTTCGGGTTTATTCAACAAGTATGTTAAGTCGGCTGTATTCAAAATTTAAAAAATAGGTTTAGTTACCATTTGGCTAACGATTCATTAAAAATATCTTGCGTAATTCGTTCAAAAATTGCATCTAAAGCGGTAGTTAATTGCGAACCAACTAATTGTTGATTGGCATCAAAATCATAAAAAAAGGAGAATCGTTTTTCAAAGTTATCATCCTCTTTGTTTCTGTTTGAAAACCTTACGTTTACAGCAATTGTTAATCTGTTTTGTGCTGCTCTTTGATCTGCAGTTGCTGTCATTGGTGAAATTCTATATTCTACAATTTCGCCTTCATACAATAATTCGCCTCCTTGTGAAACCAAATTTAAATTGGTTTGACTTTGGATAATATCTTGTAATTCTAAAGTAAATGTTCGTTCAATTCCTGGTTCAATTAATTCAGCATTATTTTGAAAATAATTCACCTGAAATGTCTTTGCATTAACTGGTTTTGCGCCTGTAAAATTATAGACTCCACAGCTATTTAATAGTAGTGAAAATAATAGAGTTAGTGCAATAATTGTATATTTCATTATAAATCGTATTGTTTAATTTTTCGATATAAGGTGCGTTCTGAAATACCTAATTCATCTGCAGCAGCTTTTCTTTTTCCTTTATTGCGTTCTAGAGATTTCTTGATTAACTCAATTTCTTTTGCTTCTAAACTCAATGTTTCTTCCTCATCAATTGCTTCGGCAAATAAATAATTTTCTTCGTCATCATCAAATGTTTCTTGAATAATATTATTTTGAGTGGGTATCATCTCCACATTTGATTCTTCTTCAAAAATAGTATTTTCTTCTGGTTTTCCGTAAATTTTTTGAATTAATCCTTTATTAGCTTCTTGAACTTTAGAACTACCATTTTGCATTAATTCCAAAGTTAGCTTTTTTAAATCATTCAAATCGCTCTTCATGTCAAAAAGCACTTTGTATAAAATTTCTCGTTCGTTACTAAAATCACTTTCCGATTTTTTTGTACCTATTACAGAAGGTAAGTTTGCATTTTCTTGCGGTAAATAGGATAAAAGTGTTTGCGATGAAATTTCTCGTTTCGTTTCCAAAACTGAAATTTGTTCGGCAACATTGCGTAATTGACGAATATTTCCGCTCCATCTATATTTTAATAAGAATTGAATAGCTTCTTCCTCCAGTTTTATTGCTGGCATTTTATATTTGTGCGCAAAATCGGCAGCAAATTTTCTAAATAACAAATGAATATCTTCTTTTCGATCGCGAAGTGGAGGTAACATGATATCAACGGTGCTCAATCGATAAAATAAATCTTCTCTAAATTTACCTTTTTCAATAGCATCAAACATATTTACATTCGTAGCGGCTACAATTCTTACATTTGTTTTTTGTACTTGTGAAGAACCTACTTTGATGAATTCCCCATTTTCTAAAACACGCAATAAACGCACTTGTGTAGTTAGAGGTAATTCGCCCACTTCATCCAAAAATATAGTTCCACCATTAGCTACCTCAAAATAACCTTCACGTGTGTTTGTTGCGCCTGTAAACGAACCTTTTTCATGACCAAAAAGTTCACTATCAATCGTTCCTTCAGGAATAGCACCACAGTTTACGGCTATATATTTACCGTGTTTTCTGTGCGAAAGGGCATGAATAATTTTCGGAATATTTTCTTTACCCACACCACTTTCACCGGTTACCAATACCGAAATATCCGTTGGAGCTACCTGAATGGCTTTCTCTACGGCACGATTGAGTTTTGGGTCGTTCCCAATAATTTCAAATCGTTGTTTTATAGCTTGTACTGATTCCATAAGCCCCCTAACCCCCGAAGGGGGAATTTATAAAAATTAATTATTATTATTATCGCCTCCTACAGTTCCCCCTTTGGGGGTTAGGGGGCTATTCATTAGTTCAGAATATCCAACGGCTTCTCCAATTAATGTTGCCGCGGTGCAATCGGTGATTTTTACTAACACAAATTCACCTACTTTGTAATTTTCTTTTGGGAAAACAACTACTGTATTTTGAGAGTTTCTTCCGCTCCAGTGTTCATCAGAACGTTTTGATTCTTTTTCAATCAATACTTCTACTTCTTGTCCAATGAATCGTTGTGTTCTTTCTAAACCTATTTTTTGTTGTAAATCTACAATTTCGGTTAATCTGCGTTTTTTAACTTCTTCAGGAACGTCGTCTTCCATTTTACGGGCAGCTAATGTTCCAGGACGTTCAGAATACGCAAACATAAATCCGAAATCATATTTAACATATTCCATTAAACTCAAGGTGTCTTGATGATCCTCTTCAGTTTCTGTTGGAAAACCAGCAATCATGTCTTGCGATAACGAAATATCTGGAATAATTGCATATATTTTATCAATCAACGCCATATATTCTTCACGGGTGTGTTGACGATTCATTGCTGCCAGAATTCTTGTGCTTCCGCTTTGAACCGGTAAATGAATATAATTACATATATTATGGTGTTTTGCCATAGTTTCAATAACTTCCACATGCATATCTTGCGGATTTGAAGTGGAGAATCTAAAACGCATTTTAGGAAACAACATAGCGCATTTGTCCAACAATTGTGCAAAATCCATTGCTGTAGCTTTTTGCATTTCGGTAGCCTTGTCGTAGTCTTTTTTCAAACCACCACCATACCAAAGGTAACTATCTACATTTTGTCCTAACAAGGTTACTTCTTTAAAACCTCTATCGTATAAATCTTGAATTTCGTCAATAATACTCTGTGGTTCTCGACTACGTTCACGACCACGTGTAAAAGGAACAACGCAGAAGGTACACATATTATCACAACCTCTTGTTATCGAAACAAAAGCATTTACGCCATTAGAATTTAATCGAACGGGTGAAATATCACCATAGGTTTCTTCTTTAGACAAAATTACGTTGATGGCATCTCTTCCTTCTTCAACTTCGGCTAATAAATTGGGTAAATCTTTATAAGCATCGGGTCCAACGACCATGTCAACAATTTTCTCTTCTTCTAAAAACTGACTTTTCAAACGTTCGGCCATACAACCAAGAACCCCAACTTTCATCGAAGGATTAATTTTTTTAACTGCGTTGTATTTTTCTAAACGTTTACGAATCGTTTGTTCTGCTTTATCGCGAATAGAGCAAGTATTGACCAAAACTAAATCGGCATCTTCTAGATTTTGAGTCGTATTATATCCGTTTTCATACAGAATAGACGCCACAATTTCGCTGTCCGAAAAATTCATTTGGCAACCATAACTCTCTATAAAAAGTTTTTTTGTATTTCCTTCTTTTTGGTCAAGCACTAAACTTTGACCTTGTTTTTTTTCGTCAATTTCCTTTTCCATACTAGATATTCCTTTTTTCATTCCGAAGTTTCGGATTGCAAAGATAATACTAAAATCTAAAATATGACAAGATGTCAGTAAAGGTTTAACAGGTTTTTTTGAATATTGAGTTATTTTGGATCTTGATTTATTTAATTATTGGTTTTATCCTAACTATATAATAGGAGTAAATTAGTTTTAAATTCAACTAATTATTGGTAAAATTGTTATTGAGAAGTCAAAATTTAAAAAAAATAGATACTTTTGCCGAACAAATTAAAGTGAAATGGCAAAGAATTTAGTAATCGTTGAGTCACCAGCAAAGGCAAAAACCATCGAGAAATTTCTAGGAAGCGACTACCAAGTTGAGTCGAGTTATGGGCATATTGCCGACTTACCTTCGAGAGAAATTGGTGTAGATGTAGCCAATGGTTTTAAACCTAAATATGAGGTTTCGACCGATAAAAAAGCGTTGGTTACTAAATTAAAAGGATTAGCTAAAAATGCCGAAATGGTTTGGTTGGCTTCCGATGAGGACCGCGAGGGAGAAGCAATTTCTTGGCACTTATCAGAAGAATTAAATTTAAAGCCAGAGAAAACAAAACGTATCGTTTTTCACGAAATTACGAAAACGGCGATTCAAAAAGCAATCGAAAATCCGAGAGGAATTGATTATAACTTAGTAAATGCGCAACAAGCACGAAGAGTTTTAGACCGTTTAGTAGGATATGAATTATCGCCCGTACTTTGGAAAAAAGTAAAAGGTGGATTGTCTGCTGGTCGTGTGCAATCGGTTTCTGTTCGTTTAATTGTTGAACGTGAACGCGAAATTCAAAATTTCAATCCAGAAGCTTCCTATAGCATTACGGCAGAATTTACAAACGAAGCTGGAAAAACATTCAAAGCAAAATTACCAAAGAACTTCGCTACTAAAAAAGAAGCGGAAGATTTCTTAACTAAAAATATTGGTTCAACCTATAAAGTAGGAGATTTAGAAACCAAACCCACAAAAAAATCACCAGCAGCACCTTTTACCACTTCAACGCTGCAACAAGAAGCAGCTAGAAAACTGTATTTACCTGTTGGAATTACGATGCAAATTGCACAACGTTTATACGAAGCCGGACTTATAACGTATATGAGAACCGATAGTGTAAATTTATCGCAAGAAGCCATGGCGGCAGCTCAAGCTGAAATTACTAGTTATTATGGAAAAGAATTTTCTAAACCAAGAAATTTCAACACCAAATCAAAAGGAGCACAGGAGGCACACGAAGCCATTCGTCCTACAGATATGAGCCGTCATACCGTAAATATTGATAGAGACCAAGCCCGTTTGTATGATTTAATTTGGAAAAGAACGTTGGCTTCTCAAATGAGCGATGCCGAATTAGAAAGAACCAATGTTAAAATTGATTCGAGTAATCATTCGGAAACATTTACAGCAACTGGAGAAGTAATCAAGTTTGAAGGTTTCTTAAAAGTATATTTGGAAGGTCATGACGACGATGAAGAGGAACAAGAAGGAATGTTGCCTGCTTTAAAAGTTAATGAAAAATTGACCAATAATTATATCACGGCTACCGAACGTTTTTCTCGTGCGCCAAGTCGATATACCGAAGCCTCTTTGGTAAAAAAATTGGAAGAATTAGGAATTGGTCGTCCGTCAACGTATGCGCCAACAATTTCCACAATTATTGCCAGAACGTATGTTGAAAAAGGAAGTTTTGAAGGTCAAGAACGAAAATACACCCAAATAGTATTAAAAAATAGCGAAGTTAAAGCACAAGTTTTAACTGAAAATGTAGGTTCAGACAAAGGAAAATTGGTTCCAACAGACATTGGAATTATTGTGAATGATTTCTTGGTAAAAAACTTTGGAACTATTTTAGATTATAATTTCACGGCAAAAGTGGAGCAAGATTTTGATGAAATTGCAGAAGGAAAAGTAGATTGGGCAAAAATGATGAATGATTTCTACAAGCATTTTCATCCTAATGTAGTTGATGTTGAAAAAAATGCCGATAGAGAAAGCGGTGAACGTATTTTAGGAATGCATCCGGTTTCAGGAAAACAAGTATCGGTGCGTTTAGGAAAATATGGAGCAATGGCACAAATTGGTGATATTGATGAGGAAAATAAACAATTTGCAAGTTTACGACCAGATCAAAATATTGGTAACATAACTTTAGAAGAAGTATTGAATTTATTCTTGCTTCCAAAACAATTAGGCACCTACAAAGGAGAGGAAATTGAAGTAAATAATGGTCGTTTTGGACCTTATGTGAAATTTGGAACCCAATTTATTTCGTTGCCAAAAGGAGTTGATCCAATGGATGTAACCATGGAAACCGCTCAAGGTTTAATCGATGAAAAAGCACAAGCCGACGCGCCTATAGGAACCTATGATAATCTACCCATTCAAAAAGGTGTGGGGCGTTTTGGTCCTTTCATTAAATGGAACGGCATGTTTATCAATGTGAATAAAAAATACAATTTCGATAATTTATCTCAGTCAGATTTGAATGAGTTGATTGAAGAAAAGCAACAAAAAGACATCGATAAAGTACTTCATAATTGGACAGATGAAGGCATCAAAGTAGAAAAAGCACGTTGGGGTCGCTCTGTGATAACAAAAGGAAAAATAAAAATTGAACTAAGCAAAGATGTTGATGCTACTAAGTTAACTCTGGCTCAAGTCCAAGAAATGATTGAGAAAAAGACACCTGCAAAAAAAGCATCGGCTAAAAAAGCAACCACTAAGAAAACAACCACAAAAAAGAAATAGCCAATGGTTTTCGATTTTTTGCAACCCGTTTCTTCAGCTGTAGAAGAATATATTTCAACCTTAAGTAATCAAACATTAGGTAAAAAAGTTGTGCTTCATACCCAAACCGATTTTCCGGTATTGGAAAACATTGCTTTGGCCTTAATTACAGTGAATGAGAGTAGAGGAGCAGCAAAAGAAAATGAAGATTGTAATTTTGATCGTTTTAGAAAAGAATTTTATAGCTTATATCCAGGCAATTGGAATGTTTCGCTGGCTGATTTAGGAACTATTGAAGCCGGTGCTAGTATAGAGGATACTTATTTTGTATTAAAAAAGTTGGTTGAAGAACTCGTAAAGAAAAAAATAATTCCTATAGTTATTGGTGGAAGTCAAGATTTAACTTATGCAATGTATCGAGCTTATGATAATTTAGATCAGATGGTGAATTTAGTAGCTGTAGATAATCAATTTGATTTTGCTAAAGAAAATGCATTGCCATCCAATTCATATTTGTCTAAAATTATTATTGAAGAGACTACAAATTTGTTTAATTATGCAAATTTAGGGTACCAAACTTATTATAACTCGCAGGAAGAAATTGATTTGATTGAAAAGATGTATTTTGAAGCGTATCGATTAGGTGAAGTGGCAACAAATATTGCTGTAGCCGAACCTGTTTTTCGCGATGCTGATCTAGTGAGTATTGATGTTACCGCAGTTCAATCGTCCTATTCTGGAAATTTTATGCAATTCAATCCGAATGGTTTTAATGGAAAAGAGATATGTTCATTAACTCGATATGCTGGCATTAGTGATAAAGTTACTTCTTTTGGAATATTTAATTTTAATGTAACAAGTCAAGAAGCAGTATTAATTGCACAAATGGTTTGGTATTTCATCGAAGGATTTAGTTTTCGATCGAATGAATATCCGTTTGGAAGTAAAGAAAAGTATATAAAGTACATTGTGCCTATTGATGACGAAGAATTAGTGTTTTATAAAAGTCATATTTCAGGAAGATGGTGGATAGAAATTCCATTTTTAACAAATGTTAATAATAAATTAAAAAGAGTTACGTTATTACCTTGTACAAATGAAGATTATTTAGCAGCTTGCGAACAGGAAATACCCGAAAGATGGTGGAAAGCTCAGCGAAGAAATATCTTGTAAATCAACAAGTTTTATTTCGTTTTGTTGCTAAAATAAATACGAGACATGAAAAAAATAATATTTTTTGCACGTTTTTTAAAAAAAAATTGTTTTTTTCAAAATTAATGAATAGGTTTACGCCCTTAAAATAGAATACATTTAACCCAAATTTATATGAAGAAGTTCATTGCATTTTCAGCAATATTATCCTTATTTATCAGTTGTGGTAAAGGCGATAGAGGAGAATTAGTCGGAGTGAAAGGAAAAAAATGGCATCCTGAGAAACCTTATGGGATGACATTAGTACCAGGAGGAGCCTTTATAATGGGTAAATCAGACGATGATTTAGCTAATATACAAGATGCGCCTACCAAAACCGTAACAGTTACCTCATTTTACATGGATGAGACGGAAATTACGAATAGTGAATACCGTCAATTTGTAAATTGGGTAAAAGATTCAACAATCATGACACGTCTTGCTATTACTGCAGATGAGCAAGAAAAGAAACCTGGTACTGGTGGTATCGGTGAGTTTGCTTTTGCTGATGCAGATACGACAAATATGACAGCTTATGACAAATACATGTATACTAATTACTACAGTGTTGGTTCAGATGATGATATGTATTCTGGTAGAAAATTAAACAGAAAGGTCAAACTTATTAAAGATACTAAAAAATATCCTGATGAGTTATATGTTGAGGTTATGGATTCTATGTATTTAAAAGAATCTGAATCATATAATGGTTTAAAAACTATTGATGCATCTAAATTAAAATTCAAATATCGTCAAGTTGATTTGAATAAAGCGGTAAAAAAGAAGGGTAGAAAAGGTTTTTACGAAAATACACCACCTATCGAAATTTATCCTGATACAACAGCATGGATTAAAGATTTTGCCTATTCTTATAATGAGCCTATGCACAACAACTATTTCTGGCACCAAGCCTATGGTGATTATCCAGTAGTAGGCGTTTCTTGGAACCAATCTAAAGCTTTTTGTGCTTGGAGAACGATGTATAAAAATGGATACATCAAAAAGAAAAAAGGAAGAAATCAAGTAAATGAGTTCAGATTACCAACAGAAGCAGAATGGGAATATGCTGCAAGAGGTGGAATCGAAGGAGCAACTTATCCTTGGGGAGGTCCTTATGCGAAAAATGACAGAGGTTGTTTCTTGGCAAATTTCAAACCAGTTCGTGGTGATTATGCGGCAGATGGTGCTTTATATACTGTTGAAGCAAAATCGTATGAACCAAATGATTTCAACCTATACAACATGGCTGGAAATGTAGCTGAATGGACAGAATCATCTTATTTTGCAGAATCGTATGAATTTGTTTCAACAATGAATCCAAACGTTTCTGATAGAACAAACCGAAGAAAAGTGGTTCGTGGAGGTTCATGGAAAGATGTAGGATATATGTTACAAGTTTCAACGCGTGATTTTGAATATGCTGATTCAGCAAGAAGTTACATCGGATTTAGAACTGTCCAAGATTATATGGGAACAGTTTCTACCGGAAAAAACCCTAAATAGTATTAAACCAATTTTAAAATAATTAACTTAACTAACTAAAATTTATTTATTATGGCAATTTTAAGCAAAAAAGTAATGGGTTTCCTTTATGGAATGGGAGCAGCAGTAGTAATCGTAGGAGCATTATTCAAATTAATGCACTGGCCAGGAGCAGGACCAATGCTTGTAATTGGATTATTAACTGAGGCGGCTATCTTTGCTTTATCAGCTTTTGAACCAGTTGAAAAAGACTTAGATTGGTCTTTAGTGTACCCAGAATTAGCAGGTGGAGAGCCTTCAGCTAAAAAAGGTAAAGCTGAAAATCCAACAGAAGCACAAGGTTTATTATCTCAAAAATTAGATAATATGTTAAAAGAAGCTAAAGTTGATGCAGAATTAATGGCAAGCTTAGGAAATAGTATCAAAAATTTTGAAGGAGCAGCAAAAAGTATTTCTCCAACGGTAGATGCTATGGCAGGTCAAAAGAAATATGCAGAAGAAATGGCAACAGCAGCTGCACAAATGGAAGCATTAAACGGTTTATATAAAGTACAATTAGAAAGTGCAGATAGAAACGCACAAGCTAACCAAGAAATTGCAGAAAATGCATCTAAATTAAAAGAGCAAATGCAATCAATGACTTCAAATATTGCGTCTTTAAACGCTGTTTATGGAGGTATGCTTACTGCTATGAGTAACAGAGGATAATTAGTTTTATCAGTAAATTTATTAATTAAAACTAATTTAAAGAAAAAATGGCAGGAGGAAAATTAACCCCTAGACAGAAGATGATTAACCTGATGTATCTGGTTTTCATCGCAATGTTGGCATTAAATATGTCAAAAGAAGTATTGACAGCTTTTGGAAATTTTAATGATAAATTTTCAGAATCAAATAGATTAACTGATGAAGCGAATGGTAATTTATTGTCTGCTTTAAATACTAAAGCAGCTGATGAACCAGCTAAATACGCTGAACCAGCTAAGAAAGCAAAAGATGTTGCTAAACTATCTAAAGATTTCGTTACTTTTTTAGAAACTGTAAAAGCTGAAGTTACAGAAGGAATAGAGCCAGATGAGAATGGAAAACTACCTTTTGAAGCAATGGATAAATCTACCATTGATGAAAAATGGTTTGCAGGTGATGGTTACAGCCCAAGAGGAAAAGAAATCGTTGCAGGAATTGACAAATATGTATCTGATATCAAAAAAGTATTAGGAAGTGATGTGAAATACATTCCTTTTATCAAAGAAATTGAAAAGAAATTTTCAACAGCTGATATTACAAATAGAGAAGGTATAAAAGTAAAATTCTTAGACTATAAAACGAAAGGATTCCCAGCAGTATCTACTTTAACATTTATTACTGCTATGCAGAATGATGTTAAGAATACAGAAGCAGGAGCTTATAATTTATTCTTAGGAAATGCATTGAAAACTGCAGCTTCTATGAAAAACTTTCAAGCAATTGTAGTGTTAGAAAAAAATGCTTATTTCCAAGGAGAAACTGTTAAAGGTAAAGTGGTATTAGGACGCTATGATGCTAATACTGTTCCTACTTCTTTTAACGGTCCTGGAAAAATTGAAAATGGACAAGCAGTTATTTCTACAACAGCTGGTTCTATTGGTGAACAAAAAATATCTGGTAAGTTTGGATTCTTAGAAGATGGTAAAGAAATTCCATTGTCTTTTGAAGGTACTTATGTGGTAGTTCCAAGACCTAACCAAGCGATTATTTCTGCTGATAAAATGAATGTGGTTTACCGTGGAGTACCTAACCCTATTTCTATCTCTGTTCCTGGTATTGCTTCTAATAAAGTTAATGCTAGTGCGCCAGGTATGTCTAAAGTAGGTGACGGTAAATTTATGTTAAAAGCTGGTTCTGGTAGTGAAGTAAAAATTAATGTTACAGCTACTATGCCTGATGGTAAAACAATGTCTAGTGCGCAAGTATTTAGAATCAAAGGTTTACCTGCTCCAACTGGAAAAGTGGGTGGATCTGAGAAAAACTCTGGACCTAAAAACAACCTTGAAGTGTGTACAGTTACTGCTGTTATGGAAGATTTCGATTTCCCAGTAAACGTAAATGTAACACAATTTAACATTAAAGTTCCAGGTCAGCCTACAATTGTAGTATCTGGTAATAAAATGGATTCAAGAGCTAGAGCAGCAATTGCAAAAGCATCAAGAGGTGATATTGTTATCATTTCTGAAATTAAAGCAAGTTTCCAAGGAATAGATCAGGTTGCAAAACGTGTTTCTGCTTGTACATACGAAATAAAATAAAAACTATATTTTGTGTTTAGTTGATAAACCAAATAAAAATGAATATGATGAATTGGAGAAATAGTATTGCAATTTTAGTACTAGGTTTAAGTTCAACTTTAACCTTTGCTCAGTCTAATCTTTTAAATGCTAAAACGCCGGATCAAATCGGTAAAAAATCAGCAGCTGAATTAAGTGCAGACAATGACAAACCATTACCTTATGGTTATGTCCACGATAGAGATATTTTAATGGGTAAACGCACATGGGAAATTATTGACTTAGACGAAAGAGTTAACTTTCCATTGTATTTTCCTGTTGATGGTGACGTAATGTCGTCTCCAGATAGAAGACCTTTATATAATGTTTTAATTTCTGCTATTAAAGAAGGAAAAATTACTGAAGTATACGATTCGAGTTATTTTACAACAAAGAAAACCTTAAAGGATATTGAATCTTCTTTGTTCAAAATTGATACCTCTGATGTGGGTAGAGAACAAATGAATGAAGATATCGATGCTTACCGAAGAGGAACTAAGAAAATATCGGAAGAATACATTAGAAAAACTGAAATTCAGGCTTATGATGTAGACGCTTATAAAGTAGCTGGATACTGGTATTTTGACAAAAGACAAGGAGAATTAAAATATAGACTTTTAGGTATTTGTCCTATGGTGCCTGATGTTTATACAATGGGTGATGAAAGTGCTCAAAAAGAATATATCGAGTTGTTTTGGGTATATTTTCCATCTTCCAGAGACATTTTACATGCTGCTAAAGCCTTCAATAACAGAAACTCTGCTATGGCCTTTACATTTGACCATTTGCTAAATGCAAGACGTTTTAGTGGTGTTATCTATCAAGAAGAAAACGTGTATGGCGATCGTTTAATCAAAGATTACATGAAAGAAAATGCACAAATGCAATTATTAGAATCGGAACGTGTTAAAGAGAAAATTCGCGATTTCGAACAAGATATGTGGAATTATTAATAGTATTTCTCCAATTCATCTAAAAAAACTCTTACCATATGGTAAGAGTTTTTTATTTTTACAGCATGATAGATTATATAATCGTTGGAAATGGGTTAGCCGGAATATCTTTCGCTGAAATTGCAATACAGCAAGGTAAGTCCATATATGTTTTTGATAATGATTCGCAGCCTTCATCAAGAGTTGCAGGTGGTTTATATAATCCTGTCGTTTTAAAGCGCTTCAGTGAAGTGTGGAAAGCCAAAGAACAAATTGATTTTGCCTTTCCTTTATATCATGCTATACAAGCAAAATTAAATGTAGTTTTTGATTATGAAATCCCTATCCTTCGAAAATTATATTCCATTGAAGAACAAAACAATTGGTTTCAAGCTGCAGATAAACCCAATTTGGCTCCATTTTTAGATTCAAAATTGGTAAAACAAACCTATGAAAGTATCAATTCGCCTTTTCATTACGGAAAAGTAAATCATACGGGTTATTTGAATATTTCTGTATTAATCGAAGCTTATTCCACCTATTTAAAAGCAATCAATAGTTTTTCTTCCGAAAGTTTTGAATACGATACAATAGAATTTTTAGAGAATGGAATTCAATATAAAAATATAAAGGCCAAACATATTATTTTTGCCGAAGGTTTTGGGTTGCATGCCAATCCTTATTTTAATGATTTGCCTTTAGATGGAACCAAAGGTGAGTTGCTAATTATTAAAGCACCAGATTTGCAATTAGACGTAGTTATAAAATCGAGTGTTTTTATTTTACCTATTGGAAAAGACTTATACAAAGTAGGGGCAACTTATGATTGGTCAGACAAAACAAATACTCCTACAGAAGCTGGCAAAAAAGAATTGCTCGAAAAACTTTCAGAATTAATTTCGTGTGATTTTGAAATTGTAAATCATTTTGCAGGTGTTCGTCCAACCGTTAAAGACAGAAGACCACTAGTTGGAACACATCCGATTCATTCACAATTGCACGTTTTAAATGGTTTAGGAACTCGTGGAGTTATGCTCGGACCTTATTTAGCCAATCAATTATTTCAGTATATTGAAGAGAATATTCCGTTAGAAAAAGAAATTGATATTGTTAGATGTTATAAAAAAAAGTAGCTGGCTAGATTTTCGGACAAAAGATTTTCAGATATTATTAATACATAACTCCAATATCAGAAAATCAATTATCAGAAAATCAATTATCAGAACAACGATATGACTATCTCAACGTAGCTTTCTTTTCGCCTTTGTGTTGTTTCCAATCCTTATCATAACTCATAAACATATTAATCCATATGTTTCTGGAAAGTCTCATAATTACGGGCATAAACACAATTAATGTAATTATTATTGCGATAAAGTTATTTACCAAATTCTTTTCTCCAACAAAGAAAAAAGTAATAATAAATGCGGCAACTCCAAATGCAATTCCTAATGCATAACTCACATACATGGCACCATAAAAGAACGAAGGTTCAATTTTATATTTAGTTCCACATTGACTACAATTTTCATGCATTTTATAAACATTGACCACATTATATGGGTTTTTGTCTAAATACATACTTTCTTCATGGCAAGTTGGACAACTTCCTGTTAAAATACTATTTAATTTGGATCCTTTTTTTAACATTTGCAAAATATTTTATACAAAGGTACAATAACAAATTATCTCCTGTGTAACAATTATTACAAATATCAATTTGTTTACTGAATTTTGAGTTTAATCGAATAGTAACTTTTAAACCCATAAACTCTTAAACATTTAAACTAATTAAATGCTAAACATACATAATTTATCGGTTTCATTTGGTGGAACATATCTTTTTGAAGAAGTAACTTTTAGACTCGGTTCAGGAGATAGGGTAGGACTTGTTGGAAAAAATGGCGCAGGAAAATCAACCATGTTGAAGATTTTAGCTCGAGATTTTGCTCCCGATTCAGGTCAAATAGCTACCGAGAAAGAGGTAAAAATGGGATTTCTTCGTCAAGATATCGATTTTGTTAAAGGAAGAACAGTTTTAGAAGAAGCCTATCAAGCCTTTGAAGAAATTAAACGTGCCGAATTTCGAATTGATGAAATCAACCATCAATTGGTCACACGTACCGATTATGAAAGTCAGGAGTATTCCGATTTAATCGAAGAATTGAGTGATGTAACCCATCATTACGAAATGCTTGGCGGTTATAATTATGTGGGCGATACCGAAAAAATTCTATTAGGACTCGGATTCAAAAGAGAAGATTTTGATAACCAAACCGATACTTTTTCGGGCGGATGGAGAATGCGTATTGAATTGGCTAAACTATTATTACAATCCAATGATATTTTACTTTTAGATGAGCCAACGAATCACTTGGATATCGAAAGTATTATTTGGTTAGAAGGGTTTTTACGAAATTTCCCTGGCGTAGTCGTAATTGTTTCGCATGATAAAATGTTTTTGGATAATGTAACCAATCGTACTATCGAAATTTCACTTGGAAAAGCATATGATTTCAATAAACCGTATTCCGAATATTTAGTGTTGCGTCAGGAAATTCGCGAAAAGCAATTGGCTACCCAAAAAAATCAAGCTAAGAAAATTGAAGAAACCGAAAAATTAATCGAGAAATTCCGTGCCAAAGCTTCCAAAGCTTCCATGGCGCAATCGTTGATTAAAAAATTAGATAAAGTTGAACGCATTGAAGTAGATGAAGACGATAATTCGGTGATGAATATCTCGTTTCCAGTTTCGCAAACACCAGGAAGAGTTGTTATCGAAGCTGAGCACGTTACCAAGGCTTATGGCGAAAAAACCATTTTAAAAGATATTTCACTTTTAGTAGAACGTGGCAGTAAAGTGGCTTTCGTGGGTCAAAATGGACAAGGAAAGTCAACGTTTATGAAAGCTATTGTGAACGAATTTGAATATGAAGGTTCTATCAAATTAGGTCATAACGTGCAATTAGGATATTTTGCTCAAAATCAAGCCGAGTATTTAGATGGCGAAATTACGTTATTACAAACAATGGAAGACGCTGCAACCGACACAAACCGTTCAAAAGTGCGCGATATGTTGGGTTCGTTTTTGTTTCGAGGTGATGATGTAGAGAAAAAAGTAAAAGTACTTTCGGGTGGCGAGCGCAATCGATTGGCGCTTTGTAAATTGCTTTTACAACCCATAAACGTTTTAGTAATGGATGAGCCAACGAATCACTTGGATATTAAGTCTAAAAACGTTTTAAAAGCTGCTTTAAAGCAATTTGAAGGAACATTGCTATTAGTTTCTCACGACCGTGATTTTTTGCAAGGCATGTCAAATATTGTGTATGAATTCAAAGATCAGAAAATTAGAGAATATCTAGGCGACATCAATTTCTTCTTAGAACAGAAAAACGCCATGAATATGCGCGAAATCGAGAAAAAAGAGGTGATTTCTACTACAAATACGAATAAACCAGTTAAAAATATTTCTTACGAAGACCAAAAGAAAGCCAAATCATTGCAAAATAGGTTAAGTAAAATTGAAAGCCAAATTCAGCAATTAGAAAAAGACATTCAGCACGATGATAAAGCATTGGCTTCAAATTATGACAAACATATCGAAGATGCTACCTTTTTTGCGGCCTATGAGAAAAAGAAAAAAGAGTTAGAACAATTATTAGAAGATTGGGAAAACGTGCAACTAGAAATTGAGGAATTGAATAGCTAATTTTTGAGCCTTTTTCCAGCTATCCGTTACAATCTTTATAAACCTAACCGGTTTATAAAGGATTTCCACTACTATCTGGGGCAAGCTTCCAGAATGGTTTAGGGATTTTTGTTGTTTTGTCGTCCTGCAAGGTTTTTAAATCCTTGTAGGTTTCATTTCAATTTGTAATTTATTAATCAAAAGAAATTTCGGGTAATTTTGATTTGATTTTGTCAATCTTTAAATTTAAATGCTCTAAAAACTTCAAATGGCTTTTTGTATTTGGATTAAACGGTCGATGTTGTAACGCTCTTTGCACTTCACAAATTTCATTCATCAATCCAAATTCTGATTCCGAAATATAATTTTCAAAGAATTGTATCCAAATATAATCAATCGCCGTTTGATTTGGATGTAATAGATCTTCAGCATAAAAACGATAATCTCGCAATTCATCCATCATAATCTCGTAAGAAGGGAAATAGTTTATGGGTGATGAATTATAGGTGATGGTTTTGTGTAATGAAGAAATTAAATGGGCTTTACTCAAAGTATTTTCAGCAAAACCATCTTTGATGTGTCGCACAGGCGAAACGGTAAAAATGAAGTTACAATTTGGATTTACTACTGAAATAGTAAAAAGAATTGACTCAATACTTTGTGCAATAATTTCTGGCGACAACAATTCTTTAACAAACTGTTTTTGTGGCACTTTATGGCAATTGGCAACTATTTCGTTGGTTTCAATATTTCTGTAAACCCACGATGTTCCTAAGGTAATGATGCAATGTGTCAATGAGCCAATGTGTCGATGTGTTAATTCAATAATCGAATTTAAATTACTCAAAAACAATTGTTTATCTGGATGCGAAAGTTCAGAATGTACTTCATAACAATGCCATAAGTCATTATGAAAGAAAATATCTTCTTCGGTATAAAATTCTTTTTGAACACTTCTTTCAATAAGTTTGGCCAATGAAACCGGGTTAAAAATAATGCCAAACGGATTCGTTGTGTTTTGGAATTTAAAATAGTCAAATTTCTTTCCCATACTTTCTGCAAAACACGAGCCTAACAACATGATTTTGGAATCATAGGTTATTGGATGGTTGTATTTTTGAATGGGAATTTTAGTGGTGAAGTTCATTTTTTTCTCGCAAAGGCGCAAAGGCGCAAAAAATTATAAATTATTTACTATTCTGTTAATTCCAGTTTTTATTAAAGGTTCATTAAAATTAATTAATAAACCTAATTTTAATCCTGTAATTTTTAAATAAGTCAGAACTTGTTTTGGATGAACTTTAGCAATTTGTTCAACAGATTTAACTTCAATTATTACTTTATTTTCAACTATTAAATCTGCTCTAAATCCAATTTCCATTTTTGTTTCGTTCCAAATTACTGGAAGTGATTTTTGTCTCTCAACTTTTAACCCTCGAGATGTTAATTCATAATCTAAAATAGTTTCATATACCGATTCTAACAATCCTGGACCTAATTGAGTATGGATTTTATAACTGATATCGACTATAATTTTAGATATTTCGTTTTCAGACATATTTTTAGTTTTTCTCGAAAAGTTTTGAAGTGAGTTGTATTTTTCTCGCAAAGAAGCTAAGGTGCTATGTTTTTATAGTTGTTTGATTCTTTCTTTGCGCCTCTGCGCCTTTGCGTGATATATTACTTCACAAAATTCACCGCATTCTCTAAAACCTCAGCAATTCCTTTAGCATTTTTACCTTTTCCGGAAGCGAAAAACGGTTGTCCGCCTCCATTTCCATCAATGTATTTTCCTAATTCACGGATTACAGTTCCAGCGTTTAAACTTTTGGTTGCCACTAATTCTTTAGCGATATAACAGTGAATATTTGGTAAACCTTCTTCAATTGAAGCTAAAACAATAAATGAGTTTGGTTTAGAAGTACCAATAGATTGTGCTAAATCTTTCGTCGCACTCATAGATAAATCGACTTGTTTTACTAAGAAATTAATTCCATTAACATCTTGAAATTCAGAAACTAAACTTGTTGCTAATCCGTCAATTTTTTCTTTTACTAATTGCTCAATTTGTTTTTTCAATTTTGCGTTATCGTCCTGCAACGAAGACACTGATTTTAAAACATCTTGAGGGTTTTTCAATACTTCCTTAATTTCCGATAAGGTATTTTCTTGATTCGTGTAGAACGCTTTAACCGCATCACCAGTAATGGCTTCAATACGACGAATTCCAGCTGCTACGGCACCTTCCGAAATAATTTTGAAATGCCATATTTCAGCACTATTTTTTACGTGAATTCCGCCACATAATTCCTTACTATTTCCAAACTCAATCATTCTTACTGAGTCGCCATATTTTTCACCAAATAAAGCCATTGCACCTTTGTCTAATGCCTCTTTGATTGGAATATTTCGGTGTTCAACTAATTGCAATTGTGCTTCAATTTGTGCATTGACACTTGCTTCAACCTGACGTAATTCTTCATCCGTAACTTTTGAAAAATGCGAAAAATCGAAACGTAAATAATTAGGATTTACTAACGAACCTTTTTGTTCTACGTGCGTTCCTAAAATGGTTCTTAAAGCCAAATGCATCAAGTGTGTCGCCGAGTGATTTTTAGAAGTTGATGTTCTTAAATCGGTATTTACTTTAGCAGTAAAAGTGGCATTTACATTTTCTGGAAGTTGTTTCGCGAAATGTAAAATTAAGTTGTTTTCTTTTTTCGTATCGATAATATCAATCGTTTCATTTGCAGAAACTAAAATTCCCTTATCTCCTACTTGTCCACCACCTTCTGGATAAAAAGGGGTATTATCTAAAACGATTTGGTATAAAATTCCGTCTTTTTTAGAATCTACTTTACGAATACGGGTGATTTTTGTCTCATTTTCCGTTTGATCATATCCCACAA
>JAGOAL010000028.1 GCA_017983975.1 Flavobacterium sp. | reverse complement strand
ACCTTCTACCGGTCTAGCTACATCTACCGTTACATCGTGGTAAGACTTACTTCCTACTACTAACGGTTTTCTAATGGGTGCTTCGTAATGAGACGACATAATCCTTTATATTGTTTCTGTTAATTAATACTTATTTATCGTTTCTAACTTTTACGTGATACATCACGTTTGGTTTAGTTCCTACATGCTCTAATAAATGATACATTCTTTCATCTTCTAGCAATTTAGCTACATCAGAAGTTTCATCATTTACATCTCCAAATTTCATTGCTCCACTAGTACAAGCTGCAGAACAAGCAGTTTGGAATTCATCTTTTCCAACTAATCTTCCCTCACGTTTTGCTTTTAACTTAACCGCTTGAGTCATTTGGATACACATTGAACATTTTTCCATAACCCCACGAGAACGAACGTTAACGTCTGGATTAAGAACCATACGACCTAAATCATCATTCATATGATAATCAAACTCGCTATTTTTGTTGTATAAGAACCAATTGAAACGTCTTACTTTATATGGACAGTTGTTTGCGCAGTAACGAGTACCAACACATCTATTGTATGCCATATGGTTTTGACCTTCTCTACCGTGTGATGTTGCTGCTACAGGACATACTGTTTCACAAGGAGCGTGGTTACAGTGTTGACACATTACTGGTTGGAAAGCAACTTGTGGATTTTCTGAAGGATCTTCCATTCCTGCGAATGTATCAATCGAATTCATTAATCCTGAAGCACCTTCTTTCAACTCAACATCTGCAGCAAAAGTAGCTTCTGATGAATAATATCTATCAATACGCAACCAGTGCATATCTCTACTTCTTCTAATTTCATCTTTTCCTACAACTGGTACGTTGTTTTCAGCGTGACATGCAATAACACATGCACCACAACCTGTACAAGCGTTCAAATCAATAGATAAATTGAAATGGTGACCTGTTGAACGATCAAATGAATCCCATAAATCAACTTCAGTAGCTGCTGTTGGTTTATGATCTAATGATACCATAGGAATTGGATTCCATTCTTTAGCATCTTTAGTATTGAATACTTCTAGAGTAGTTTCTTTAACAATATCTCCTCTACCCATCAACGTTTTTTGTAACTGAACACAAGCAAACTCATGTTCACCATCAGCTACAGTAATCGTTGCAGATTGATTTGAATTTAAATTAGCATATAAGGCATAAGCATTTACACCTACTTGCATTTCTTCTTTTAAACCTAATTTTTTACCATATCCAAAAGCTAAACCTAACGTTCCTTTTGCTTGACCTGGCTGGATAACAACTGGTACATTTTCTAGAGTAGTGTTTCCTACTTTAATAGTAGCATAACTTCCGTTTAAACCACCATTAGCTACATTCCAGTTTTTTAACCCTAATTGTTCAGCATCTGCTTTTGCAACAGTAACATAGTTATCCCAAGAAACTCTTGTAATAGGATCTGGGAATTCTTGTAACCATGGGTTGTTTGCTTGCTGACCATCTCCCATTCCAACTTTAGAATATAAAACTAAATCGAAATTAGAAGATTTTGCTTGTGCTAAAGCCGAAGCAGCAGCACTATAATTTACAGCTGAAGCTGATAAAGGACTTGCGACAGAAGCTACAAAACCATCATGAACTGCTTGATTCCATGATTTTCCAGCTAAAGATGATGCAGCATATGATTTTAAGAAATCATAATAAGCTACGGTACTATCTGTCCAAGTTAATAATGCTTCTTGGAATTGTTTTGTATTAAATAAAGGATGAATTGTAGGCTGAACAATACTATAGTTACTTCTAGTCATTGCTACATCTCCCCAAGATTCTAAGTAATGTGGAGCAGGAGCTGCAATTGAAGTTAAACTTGAGGTTTCATCCTCTTTCATTGAGAATGTAACTGATAATTTAACCGATTTTAAAGCAGCAACAAACTCTTGCGAATTAGCTAAAGTATACGCTGGATTAACACCGTTCATAATTAACGTATGCACTTTTCCAGCTTTCATATCGGCTACTAATTGAGCAACCGCTTTTGCATCTCCTTTTCTTGTAAGGATTGCATCTGAAGGATTAAATGCAGCAGATTGTAATGCATTATTAATAGCTAAAGCCAATAATTGAGCATTAACATCGTCTAAACCAGTTACAAAAACACCTCTATTTCCGGCTGCTTTTAATTGTTTAGCTGCTTTTAAAATAGCTTCTTCATACTTATCTATTTTCGAAGTACTAACTGCAGCACCGGTTACGATATTATATATTTTAACTAAGGCTTGTTTTTGAGCGGCAATATTCAAAGGAATTCTAACATCGGCATTAGCACCTGCTAAAGACATATTAGCTTCGATTTGAATATGCTTAGACATCATTCCGTTTTTAGGTATACGACCTTGAGCATAACCTGCATCAAAACCACCACCTTGCCAATCTCCTAAGAAATCTGCCCCAACCGAAACGATAACATCTGCTTTAGAAAAATCATAGTTAGCCATACCTCTTACACCATATACCGATTGAAATGCATCTAAGGTATTTGATTCAGATACTGCATCATATACAACATGTTTGGTAGTTGGATATTTTGCAACTAAAGAAGCAATCAAAGCATCAGTTGATGGACTTGCCATTGTGTTTGTTAAAACCACAATATTTCCGCCTTTTGATTTTGCCTCTTCTAAACTTGATTTAATTTTTGCGTTTACTTCTGTCCAATTTGCGTCTTTACCAGCAATTTTTGGATTTTTTAAACGTAAACTATCATATAATGAAAGTACCGAAGCATGAACTCTTGCATTTGCTCCAGTTCTTGCTCCCGCTAAATTATTATTTTCAACTTTAATAGGACGACCCTCACGAGTTTTGATTAAAATATTAGCAAAATCAAAACCGTCTGCCATAGTAGTTGCATAAAAATCAGCAACACCAGGAATAATTTCTTCTGGTTGAACTACGTAAGGAATTGACTTTACAACAGGACCTTCACAAGCAGCTAATGATGCCGCTGCAGTGCTAAATCCAACATATTTTAAAAAGTCACGACGAGTAGTTGAAGAAGAAGACAAAGATTCTTTATCTCCTAAAAAGTCCTCAACTGGAATTGGTTCCACAAACTCGTTGTTTCTTAGCGTCTCAACAATAGAACTATTTTCGTTTAGTTCTTCAACACTTTTCCAGTATTTTTTGTTTGATGCCATTGTATAGTATATTAGCTTCTTAAATTATTTTATTAATAGTGACATTTTCCACATTCTAAACCACCCATTTGTGCTGCTGTTAATTGCGACACTCCGTATTTTTTAGAAAGTTCTTCGTGGATTTTTTTGTAGTAAGCATTATCTTCTACTTTCACATTTGTTTCTCTGTGACAGTTAATACACCAACCCATTGTCAATGGAGCATGTTGTTTCATGATTTCCATTTCTTCAACTGGACCGTGACATGTTTGACACTCAACTCCAGCAACCGTTACGTGTTGTGAGTGATTGAAATAAACGTGATCTGGTAAGTTGTGAATTCTAACCCATTTAACTGGTTTAGTTTTACCTGTATATTTTTGTAATGATTTATCCCATCCAACCGCATCATATAACTTTGCAATTTGCTCATCATAGAAAGCTTTTGAATACTCTTCTGTAGCAGTAGTTTCAGCCACCTCACTTATGTTTTTGTGACAGTTCATACATACATTCAAAGAAGGAATATTTGAGTGCTTACTTACTCTTGCAGCAGAGTGACAATATTTACAATCAATTCCGTTTTCACCAGCATGAATTCTGTGTGAATAATGAATAGGCTGTACTGGCTCATACCCTTGATCAACTCCAATTTGCATTAGATATCCGTAGGCAAAATAAGCACTTACTAAAAGAAATAATATTGCAGATACTAATACCAAAAATTGGTTTTTAGCAAAAGCATTAAACAATCCCATTAATGAGCGATTTTTCTTAACGATTTCAACTCCCTTAGCACCGGCAATTTTAGTTAACATATTGTTCACCAAGAACAACATAACAACCAACATCAACATTACTAAAGAAAGAGCGCCTAATATAACGTTATTTGAAACCCCAGATTCGTTTGATGCAGTTTGAGCACCAGCAACAGGAGCAACTTCAACTGGAGCAGGAGCTGGTTCTGAAGTATACGCTAAAATATTGTCAATATCTTCATTAGACAATTGCGGAAATGCTGTCATAGCAACTTTATTGTTTTCCTCGAAAACTTTTACAGCTTGCGCATCTCCTGACTTGATTAATTCTCCACTGTTTTTAACCCATTTGTACAACCATTCTTTATCATACTTAGCTTCAACTCCACGAAGTGCAGGACCCGTAGCTTTTGCATCTAATTTATGACATGCAGCACAATTGGCATTAAAAATTTCTTTACCTTTTGCTGCATCTTGAGAAAATGCAGTTAAAGAAATCGTTAGCGTTAACGCTAAACTGAAGAAAATCTTTGAAAACGATTTATGGTTACCCACCTTTTTCATATTTAAAATGATTATCAACTAATTATTTTGGTATAATTTTAGATATTGCTATCTACAATCAACTCTAATTTTAAAAAACTCCGACAAAAATACAATATTAGAACTATTATTAAAACCTTAATTTTATCTTAAAATGTAATTTATATTTGTTCTAAATAACAATAATAGCTCTTACAATAAAATGAAATTGTATTTTTGTAATGAAAAAAAAAGGTAATGAAAAAAACACAAAAACATAACTTATTGTACTTCTTTATTCTATGTTTATTTTTTAATCAAAAAACAATTGGACAGGAGGTAAAATCTAATTTATCTCAAGACCCAAAAATTGAACAATTGTTGAAAGAAAAAAGAAAAATAAATATTGGATTAGTTTCAAACGACACCTACAAAATTCAAATTTTTTATGGAAATAGTGATGAATCTAAAAAAAAATTACAAGAATTCAAGAGAGAATTTATAGCTTTTGACGGCACAATCGTTTACACAAATCCAAATTATAAAGTATGGATAGGTAATTTTGAAACTCGTATTGAAGTAGAAAAAGCAATGATTGAAATTAAGAAAAAATATCCCACAGCGTTGATTATAAAACCTACTAAATAAATTGGTTTAAAAAACAAAAACGCCTTGCAATGCAAGGCGTTTTATTTATAATTCTATATAGTATTACTTTAATTTTTTCTTCACTTCCACTTCTTGGAATGCTTCAATTAAATCATACTCTTTAATATCATTGTAATTTTTAATCTGCATACCACAGTCATATCCTTTTGCCACTTCTTTTACATCGTCTTTAAAACGTTTTAAAGTTGCTAATTCACCTGTGTAGATTACAACACCTTCTCTGATAAGACGTATTCTGGAGTTTCTAAAGATCTTACCATCAGTTACCATACATCCAGCAATTGAACCTACCTTTGTTACTTTAAAGATTTCTCTAATTTCAGCCGTTCCAGTAATTTCTTCTTTCATCTCTGGAGATAACATTCCTTCCATAGCATCTTTTAAATCATCAATTGCATCGTAAATAATTGAATAGTTACGGATGTCAATTTCTTCCTTATCAGCTAATTGTTTTGCATTTCCTTGCGGACGAACATTAAATCCAATGATAATTGCATCTGAAGCCGAAGCTAACAACACATCTGATTCAGTAATTGCTCCTACTCCTTTATGAATGATGTTGATCTGAATTTCTTCGGTAGATAATTTAGAGAACGAATCCGATAATGCTTCAACAGAACCATCTACGTCTCCTTTAAGAATAATATTAAGTTCTTTAAATTGACCTAAAGCAATACGACGACCAATTTCTGCCAACGTAATGTGTTTTTGTGTACGTACAGATTGCTCGCGTTGTAATTGCGTACGTTTTGCTGCAATTTGTTTTGCTTCTCTTTCATCTTCATACACATTAAACTTATCACCCGCTGTAGGTGCGCCATCTAATCCTAATACGGATACTGGAGTTGATGGACCTGCTTCTTTAACTTGGTGACCTCTTTCGTCAAACATGGCTCTAATTTTACCATGGTTTTTTCCAGCCAATACATAATCTCCTATTCGAAGTGTTCCTGCTTGAACTAAAATAGTAGATACATATCCTCTACCTTTATCTAATTGCGCTTCCACAACAGTTCCTAAAGCAGGTTTGTTTGGATTTGCTGTTAATTCTAAAACTTCTGCTTCTAATAATACTTTTTCAAGTAATTCTAGCACACCTGTTCCTTGTTTTGCTGAAATGTCATGAGATTGATATTTTCCACCCCAATCTTCAACTAACAAATTCATTCCTGCTAATTGTTCTTTTATTTTCTCTGGATTTGCATTTGGCTTATCCACTTTATTGATTGCAAAAATCATTGGAACTCCAGCTGCTTGTGCATGACTAATTGCTTCTTTTGTTTGAGGCATGATGTCATCATCGGCAGCAATTACGATAATTGCAATATCGGTAACTTGAGCTCCACGAGCACGCATCGCTGTAAAGGCTTCGTGACCTGGTGTATCTAAAAACGTAATTTTTTCACCACCTTCTAAAATAACTCCGTAAGCTCCAATATGTTGTGTAATTCCACCCGACTCACCAGCAATTACATTAGCTTTACGAATGTAATCTAATAATGATGTTTTACCGTGATCTACGTGTCCCATTACCGTTACAATAGGTGCTCTATGAACTAAATCTTCAGGATTATCAGCAATGATTTCAGCTGCTTCTTCAATATCCGTTGTAATGAATTCCACTTCAAAACCAAACTCATCAGCTACAATAGATAATGTTTCAGCATCTAAACGTTGGTTCATGGTTACCATGATTCCAAGAGACATACAAGTTCCTATTACTTTTGTAATAGGCACATCCATCATGGTTGCAACTTCTCCAACAGTTACAAATTCAGTAACTTTTAATGTTTTGCTTCCTTCTTCAAGTGCTTGTAATTCATCATCAACACGTTGACGGTGTGAATCTCTTTTATCTCTACGGTATTTTGCCGATTTAGACTTATTACCTTTTCCTTGTAAACGTTCTAATGTTTCTTTGATTTGGTTTTTTACATCTTCTTCAGAAGGTTCAACCTTTTGAATAATTGGTTTTTTACCTTTATTGAAACCACCAGCTGCACCCCCTTTTACAAACTCTTTTTTAGGTCCACCAGCTTGATTATTTGTTCCTGGAGCTCCAGGACCAGCAGGCTTAATGATTCTTTTTCGTTTGTTTTTATTATTGGCATTAGCTCCACCACCAGCATTAGGCGCTTGAGGTGTTCCTGGCTTTTTAATGTCTTTTTTAAACTCTTCTTTTTTCTTTTTAGGTTTGTCAAATTGAGTTAAATCAATTTTTTGTCCTGTAAAAGTTGCGCCTGAAAGTTTGTGATATTGTGTTTCTATTTTCACTTCACCCGCTTCTTCCGATGCTTCTGCTGAAGGTTTTTCTTCAACAGTAGACTTTTCAGCTTGTTTTTTTACAACAACTTTGTCTTCTTGAGAATTTTCTTCTTTTGTTTTCGATTCGGCTACAGTTTTAACAACTGCCGGTTCTACTTTTTGTTCAGCTTCTGGAGTCTCAGATGCAACAACTTGTTTTTTAGGATCTAAATCAATTTTACCTACTGCCTTAGGTGCCGTTACTACAGCTTTAGCTTTAATAACTTCTTGTCTTTGACGTTCTTCGTCTTGCAAACGTTTTGACTCTTGTTCTTTTTCAAGTTCACGTTTAAGCGCCTCTTTTTCTTTTCTCTTTTCTTCGCTTACTTCAAGAGAGGCAACCTTATTCCCTTTGTCGGCAGAAAATTGACCACATAAGACTTTGTACTCCTCTTGAGATATTTTAGCATTTGGACTAGACTCGATCTCGTGACCTTTGTCTTTTAAATAATCCACAGCTCTATCAAGAGAAATATTTAACTCCCTTAAAACCTTGTTTATTCTTATTACTCTTTCTTCAGACATATAATCTTTTTAAAAAATTCTTCTTTTTGTTGTGCTGTGTACAAATATACAATTATCCTTCAAGTTCTTCTTTAAGAACATTCATTACATCTATAATTGTTTCTTCTTCAAGATCAGTTCTTCTCACTAAATCAGCAACTTCTTGTTTTAATACGCTTCTTGCAGTATCTAATCCGATTTTTTCGAATTCTTCGATTACCCATTCTTCAATTTCATCAGAAAACTCTCTTAACTCAACATCATCTTCTTCTTCGGCAACACCTTCGCGAATTACATCAATTTCATAACCTGTTAACAAACTAGCTAATTTAATGTTGTTTCCACCACGACCAATAGCTTTAGAAACCTCTTCTATTTTTAAGAAAACTTCTGCCGTTTTTGCTTCTTCATTGATTTTAACCGAAGAAACTTTTGCTGGACTTAAAGCTCTTGTAATATACAATTGCGGATTTGATGTATAATTAATAACATCAATATTTTCATTTCCTAATTCACGAACAATTCCGTGAATACGAGAACCTTTCATACCTACACAAGCTCCAACAGGGTCAATTCTATCATCATAAGAATCTACCGCTACTTTTGCTTTTTCGCCTGGAATTCTAACTACTTTCTTAATAGTGATTAATCCGTCAAATACTTCAGGAATTTCTTGTTCAAATAATTTTTCAAGAAAATCTGGCGCCGTTCTAGACATTATGATTTGTGGTTTATTTCCTTTCAATTCCACATTTTCAATAACACCTCTTACGTTATCACCTTTTTTGAAATAATCATTTGGAATTTGTTTTTCTTTTGGTAAAACAATTTCGTTTCCATCGTCATCCATCAAAATTACAGCTTTTGGACGAACGTGGTGTACTTCAGCAGTATAAATATCACCAATAATATCTTTAAATTGCTTGTAAAGATTTGTATTATCGTGTTCATGGATTTTAGAAATAAGATTTTGGCGTAATGCTAAAATGGCTCTTCTTCCTAATTGGAATAATTTTACTTCTTCAGAAACATCTTCTCCAACTTCAAAATCAGGCTCAATTTTTCTTGCTTCTGACAAAGAAATTTCTGAATTCTCATCTTCAACTTCACCGTCTTCCACCACCACACGATTTCTCCAAATTTCCATATCTCCTTTATCAGGATTTATGATAATATCAAAATTATCGTCTGAACCATATTTTTTCTTTAAAGCATTTCTAAATACTTCTTCTAAAATTGCCATTAGTGTAACTCTATCGATGAGTTTATCGTCTTTAAATTCTGAAAACGAGTCTATTAATGCAATATTTTCCATGTCAACTTTTTTATTTTAAAATGATACTATAACAATTGCTTCTTTTATATTTTGGTAAAGAATTTCGGCTTTTTTTTGAACAGTTTCTTTTCCTTTACCTATTTTTTTTGGCTCTCTAGCCTGCCATTCTAACGTAATTTTATCTTCATCAGCAGCAACTAATTTAGCTTCTATTTCTTCCGAAGAATTTGTTTTAACCTTAAGTATTCTGCCAATATTTTTTTTATATTGTCTTACAAACTTTAACGGACTTGAAACTCCTGCCGATGCTACTTCAAGAGAAAAATCTTGCTCTTCTCTATCTAAATTATTTTCGATTGATCTGCTAATATCAATGCAATCTTGAAGATTGACACCTTGATCTCCATCCAAATTAATGCTTATTTTATTAGCCTCATTGATTGATAAATCCACTAAAAATAATTCAGGTCGCTCTACTAATGCAGCATCTATCAACTCTTGAACTTTGTTTTTAAACGTCATATTTTTTATAAAAAGAGGCACGCTATGCGTGCCTCATTATTCATTTATCTCCAAATAACTCGGCAAATGTACAAATTAAATTTGAATTAAAAAAAATATTGTGAATTCAGATATTTTTCATACCTTTATATTGTAATTTTATTACACTCGATTCAATAACCTAAAACAATACTATGAAACGAATTTTAGTACCCACCGATTTTTCTAAACACGCTGAATATGCCTTAAAAGTAGCTGCGCAAATTGCAAAAAAAAATGATGGTGAAATTTTTTTAGTTCACATGTTAGAACTTCCAACATCTGGAAATGATGCGTTATCTACGGCTCATGAAATACCAGAACTTATGCTGTTTAAAAACGCTGCTGTTAATAAATTAGATACCGTAATGGATGCCGATTATCTTGAAGGAGTTAAAATTTCAAAAATTATTCAATTTGAAATGGCTTTTGATGGCATTGTAAAAAATGCTAAAGCACATAATGCCGATTTAATTATAATGGGTTCACATGGCGCTAGTGGTTTTCAAGAAATGTTCATCGGTTCAAATACTGAAAAAGTAGTACGAAATTCTGATATTCCTGTATTAGTAATTAAAAGAGATGAAGATCCTTTTAGTGCTCAAAAATTTGTTTTTGCCTCTGATTTTTCAGACGAAGCAAAAAAACCATTTGAAAAAGCATTCGCATTTGCAAAAGGATTTGGCGCCCATTTACATTTAGTAAATATTAATACGCCAAACAATTTTAAATCTACTAAAGTAGCTCAACAAATAATGGCTGAATTTCTTGCTGGTGTAGACACCTCTAATGTTTCTACACATATTTATAATGATGTTAATGTTGAAAAAGGAATTTTACACTTTGCAAAAAGCATTGATGCAGATTTAATTGGAATGAGCACACATGGAAGAAAAGGATTATCGCATTTCTTTAACGGAAGTATTAGCGAAGATTTAGTAAATCATGCAAAACGTCCTGTGATTACTTTTAAAATTTAAAATCTCACTTTAATACAAAAAAAGACCGCTCTAGTAGCGGTCTTTTTTTGGCTATAACTCATTAAATCAACAACATACAAGCATAAAAAAACTCCGCTTAAAATAAGCGGAGTTTTGTTGGCCCACAAGGACTCGAACCTTGAATGACGGTACCAAAAACCGGAGTGTTACCATTACACCATGGGCCAATTCCCATACAACCTTTTCGATTGCGAGTGCAAATGTAGTACATATTTTGTATTCTACAAATTTTTCCAAAAAAAATATTAAAAATTTAATTTAACATTTTATATCTACAAAAAAATAGTTTCTTTGTAGTAGAAATTAAGAAAACAGATTTTTGTATGACTTCATTCAATTTTAAAAAATGGAATACCATTCTGGGATGGTTTGCTTTTATAGTAGCATTGATTACCTACTCGTTAACCGTTGAACCTACCTTAAGTTTTTGGGATTGTGGGGAATATATTGCTACTTCTGCTAATTTAGAAGTGGGTCATCCACCTGGAGCTCCATTGTTTCAAATGCTAGGAGCATTCTTTGCTATGTTTGCATTAAGTTCAGATAAAATTGCATTAATGGTAAATTATCTTTCTGTCTTTTCGAGTGCTTTTACCGTGCTATTCATGTTTTGGTCGCTTACGTTATTATTGAAAAAATTAGCTGGCTCTTCTAAAGAAATAGGCACAAATCAAAACTTACTTATTTTAGGAAGTTCACTTATAGCATCGCTTTCCTTTACATTTTCAGATAGTTTTTGGTACAACGCAGTAGAAGCTGAAGTATATGCTATGGCCTCCTTTTTAATTGCTTTATTGTTTTGGTTAGGATTACGTTGGGAACAAGAATTAGAAACTCCAAGAGGTAATAAATGGTTACTCATCATTTCATTGGTTATCGGATTGTCATTTGGGGTTCACTTTATGGCATTATTAACGTTTCCAGCTATTGGTTTTCTTTATTTCTTCAAAAAATATAAAAATGTTACTGTAAAAAGTTTTTTACTTGCCAATGTTGTAATTGTAGCTATTTTACTATTTATTTTCAAATTACTCTTGCCTTTTACTTTAGGATTTTTTGGTAAAACCGAAATATTTATGGTGAATGAATTGGGACTTCCTTTTAATTCTGGAACTATTTTTGCATTTCTATTTATTGTAGCAGTGTTTTATTTTGGATTAAATTATACCAAGAAAAAAGGACATGTTTTTTACAATACTTTAATATTATCCACGCTTTTTATCTTAATCGGATTTTCAACTTGGTTGATGTTACCTATTCGTGCCAATGCTAATACGCCAATTAACGAAAATAAACCATCTGATGCCGCTGAAGTGTTGGCTTATTATAATAGAGAACAATATGGCGAACAAAAGTTGTTTTATGGACCACAATTTTCAGATGCTTATTCTGGTTTAGATTCGATAACTCCATATTTAGACGATAAACCTAATTATGAGCGCGATTATAAATCAGGAAGATATATTATTACCAATAACTTCAAAAACGCCAAACAAAATACTGATGATGCACACAAGGCTTTTTTACCGCGTATGTGGAGCAACGAGCACAATGTTAATTACATGACGTTTGGTGAGCCTTTGGAGTTTCAAATTAATCCGGAGTATGCTCATGAAGACGAATTGGTTCAATTAGTAACCGAATTTAGAAAAGGTTTTGCTAGCGGGGAAATTGATTTAAAAGGATATGATAAGTTTTTAAATACTTATGGCGAATATTTAATTGTTGAAAAACCGTCATTTGCCAGCAACATGAAATTTATGTTTCAATATCAATTTGGTTATATGTATGGGCGATATCTTCTTTGGAATTTTGTGGGAAGACAAAATGACAACCAAGGAAAATATGACGACATGAACGGTAATTGGATTACTGGGATTTCTTTTATAGATGAATTATTAGTTGGATCGCAAAAAAATCTTACATCTGATATGCAAAATAATAAAGGAAGAAATATCTATTTTGGATTGCCTTTTATTTTAGCATTAATAGGAATATTTTATCATGCTAAAAAAGATGTAAAGAGTTTTTATGTATTACTCGCATTATTCCTATTTACTGGGCTGGCACTCAAAATTTACCTTAACGAACGTCCATTTGAACCAAGAGAACGTGATTATGCTTTAGTAGGTTCGTTTTATGTTTTTGCCATGTGGATTGCTTTTGGAGTGTATGCCATTTTTGAATGGGTGATTAACTATATCAAACCAAAAATTGCCTTACCGCTTGTCCTAATTGTATGTTTCTTAGCTTCACCTGTGCTACTTGCAAAAGAAAATTGGGATGATCATGACCGATCAAATAAATATACCGCACTAGCGATGGCAAAAGCGTATTTAGACTCGTGCGAGCCAAATGCAATATTATTTACCATAGGCGACAATGACACCTTCCCATTGTGGTACATGCAAGAAATTGAAGGATATAGAAAAGACATTCGAATTGTAAACACTAGTTTATTCATGACTGATTGGTATATTGACCAAATGAAAATGAAAACTCACAATTCAGAACCAATACCAAGTTCGTTTACAAGAGAACAATATAAAGGTAGTAACCGAGACTATAGTTTATTTGTAGAACGCACCGAAGAACCTTTGCTATTGAGTGAAGTACTAAAATTTGTGGCCTTAGATGACGAAAGAGCAAAAATTACATTAGACAGCGGTAATAAAGTAAATTATTTTCCATCTAAAAAAGTGATTTTACCTATCGATAAAAACACAATTATCAAAAATAAGGTGGTTAACCCAAAATTATATGATTCAATCGTACCTCAAATAGAATTTACAATCAAAGACAAAGCGCTATATAAAAACCGCTTAATGATGTTAGACATTGTCAATGAAAACAACTGGAAAAGACCTATTTATTTTACTGGAGGAAGTTTTGGTGAAGACGATTACATTTGGATGAAAGATTATTTACAATTAGATGGAATGTGTTTTAAATTGGTTCCTATAAAAACACCTACAGATGATCCTAATCCAATGCGAATGGGGCAAATAGATGCCGATAAAATGTACCCTATTGTAATGAAATGGGACTGGGGGAATAGCGGTAATCCTTCGATTTATCATGACCCTGAAACTCGTAAAAATAGCATTACGTATCGTACTAATTTGGCTCGATTGATGGAAACATTAATAAATGAAGGTAAAAAAGATAAGGCCGAAAAAGTAATTGATTTAGCGATGTCTAAAATGCCAATCGCTTATTTTGAATATTATTCTATGGTAGATCCATTTGCAATGGGGTATTATGAAGTGGGTAAAAAAGAAAAAGCAAGAAAAATTTTATCTGAATTAATAGTAAAATACCAAGAAAGCCTTACTTATTTTAGTAACTATAAAATAGCTGAACAATATTATTATGCATCCGATATTGTTTCAGACATTGAGCAATATAGAGGCTTACTTGAAATTGCTAAAAATGCTAAGGATATGCCGTTTTATGAAAAAGAAAAAGTTAAGTTTAATAATTTCAATAAACGATTTGCTGTTTTTAATCGGAAAATGGAATAATTAAAATTGATAAAATAATTAAATGTACCAATGGAATTAACTCTCTATTGGTACATTTTTTTATACTAAAATATTCGTTGAAATATAAAAACAAAAAAACAACCACTAAAAAGTTATAGCGGAAAATTTAACTGAAATAACAGCAATTAAAAAAGTAATGGATTAGTGTTTGATGTAAGGATGTCTTAAATCGAACATCATTTAGAGCTAAGTCTAGGGGTTATGCTTGCTCTTGTACTAATGAAATTAAAGTGTTGGCATCAAGTTCGCCACTTTGTCTCCAAACCATTTGACCTTCTTTATAAATCATCAATGTAGGCAACCCTTTTATACGAAGGGCATCGGCTAATTCCTGATTTTTATCCACATCAATTTTAATTACTCGGGCTTTATCCCCTAATGCAGCGGCTACATGACGAATTACTTCATTCATTGCAACTGAAGGTTCATTCCACTCTGTAAAAAAATCTATCAATACTGGTACTTGAGCATCGATAAGTTCTCCAAATTTTGACATAAATTGAATTTATTAGTATCAAAAATAATAATTTTCACACGAAAATATTATACAAATGTAGTATTTTTAATGAATTACACTACTTTTTCTCCTTTTTTTAGTTCAATAACCGTAATTTCAGGCATAATTCCTACCCTTCCTGGATAGGCATGAAAGCCAAATCCACGATTTACATAGACGTATCTTCCTGCATTTTCATATAATCCGGCCCATTGTTTATATACATATTGCACAGGACTCCATTTGATCCATCCCGGTATTTCAATACCAAATTGCATGCCATGCGTATGACCCGAAAGGGTTAAATGATAATGATTTTCATGGTGCTGAATCTTTTCATCCCAATGACTTGGATCGTGACTCATTACAATTTTAAAATCATCTTTTGTTAAACCTTGTGAAGCCAAATTTAAATCGCCACGTTCGCCAAATTTTCTTCCCCAGTTTTCAACTCCAACGATTACCAGCTCTTGATTGTTATTCTCAATTTTAACGTGTTCATTAAGTAACAATTTAAAATCAATTTTACGATGGATGTCTTTTATCGCTTCAAAATTGGCTTGCTTTTCAGCTTTCGAACTCCAATCTACATATTCACCATAATCATGATTACCTAAAATAGAGAATTTCCCAAATTTAGGATTATGAATACCTTTAAAAGTTTCAATCCAAGGATCCATTTCGGTTGCATGTGTATTTACAATATCGCCAGTAAATAAAACCAAATCTGAATTTTGCTGATTAATCAAATCAATCGCATATTGAATTTTATCGGCATCATCAAAACTACCGCTGTGCACATCAGAAATATGGGTTATAGTGGTTCCGTCGAAAGCTTCTGGTAAATCTGGGAAAAACAACGTTTGCTTAATTACTTTAAAATTATATTTTCCTAACGTTACTCCATAAAGCAAAGATACAAATGGAATAGCAGCAATACCTAGAGCAATTTGACTGACAAATTTTCTTCGTTCGGGCAAGAAACTTTCAGTTGTGTTTTTTGTTGCCAATGAAAATAATCCCATTACAAACCGAACAAGGTCTTCGCCAAATAATATAATTGTGATTAATAACTTTGGTAAATAAAGCAATAATAACAACCCTAATGTTAGCATCGTTTTGGGCGTTTGGCCCACTTTTCGATCAAAATGAAATAACTGATAAATTATAAATGCTATAGCTAAAGCAGAAGTAATATAATAAAATATGAAAAACCACTTTGATTTTATCAAGGTTTTAAAAGCCTGAAAAGCATAAATTTCCAAAATGGCCACAAATACTAAAAAAATAATCCAACGAATCATTAGCTCTTTTTTTTGCAAAGTAAAGCACAACTTGTTGAAAAATCTACTTCATTTAATGAAATTTAACAAAGTGTATATAAATTAAGAATTGTATTTTTACAACTTTAATTCAATTATCTGTTATGTCTGCTCAAAAACGTCTTTTTCTTCTTGATGCTTATGCCTTAATTTTTAGAGGGTATTATGCTTTTATAAAAAATCCGCGTATCAATTCTAAAGGAATGGATACTTCGGCAATAATGGGTTTTATGAATTCTTTGATGGATGTTATTAAACGCGAAAAACCCGATCATTTGGCCGTTGCTTTTGACAAAGGCGGAAGCGATTATCGTTTCGAAATGTATCAAGAATACAAAGCACACCGCGATGAAACGCCAGAAGCTATAAAAATTGCAGTTCCTTATATTCAAGAATTATTAAAAGCCATGCATATTCCTATTGTTGAAAAAGCAGGTTTTGAAGCCGATGATTTGATTGGAACATTGGCTAAACAAGCTGAAAAAGAAGGCTTTCAAGTGTTTATGGTAACACCCGATAAGGATTTTGCCCAATTGGTTTCGGAAAATATTTTCATGTACAAACCCGCCCGAATGGGTAACGATATTGAGATTTGGGGTATTCCTGAAGTTTTAGAAAAATTCGAAATCGAACGACCAGACCAAGTCATTGATTTCTTAGGAATGATGGGTGATGCCGCCGATAATATTCCGGGATTACCTGGCGTGGGAGAAAAAACCGCTAAAAAATTCTTAGCTGAATTTGGCACTTTAGAAAATTTATTAGCCAACACGCACCAACTCAAAGGAGCTATTAAAGATAAAATCGAAGCCAATGCTGAGTTGGGAATTCTGTCTAAAAAATTAGCCACTATCCTACTCGATTGTCCGGTTACTTTTGATGCAGATGATTATGAATTATCAAAACCCGATGTTGATAAAACCGATGCATTGTTTCAGGAACTAGAATTTCGTCAAATGAAAGCGCAGTTTGATAAGTTATTTGGCTCTGGAAAAGAATACGATGAAATTGATAGCAACGAAAATAACGCTGAAATTCAGCAACCCATTAAAAAAGCTCCAGCTAAAAAATCAAACGAAGACCAATTTGATTTGTTCGGTTTTAGTGATGATTCTGATGAACCGACAGCAAATCATTCGTATTATGCAACGCTAGAAAATACCACGCATTTCTACCAAATTATTCAAGGTGATTTACCAGTAAAGTTATTATTGCAGAATTTATTAAATCAAACTTCGGTTTGTTTTGATACTGAAACTACAGGAATTGACGCTTTGAATGCCGAATTAGTTGGAATGTCATTTTCTTTCGAAAAAGGAAAAGGATTTTATGTCCCGTTTCCCGAAAATCAGGAAGAAACTCAAAATTTGATTGAAAAATTTAGACCGTTTTTTGAAAATTCAACCATCGAAAAAATCGGTCAGAACATAAAATACGACTTAAAAATTCTTTCGAATTACAACATTCAAGTCAAAGGAAAATTATTCGACACCATGATTGCGCATTATCTAATCAATCCTGATATGCGTCATAATATGGATGTGTTATCGGAAACCTATTTGAAATATGCTCCAAAATCGATTGAAACATTAATTGGTAAAAAAGGAAAAAATCAATTATCGATGCGTGATGTCTCGCTTGAAGATATTAAAGAATATGCAACTGAAGATGCTGATATTACCTTCCAATTGGCAGCACATTTCCAACCGATTCTAGAAAAAGTAGGCACGAAAAAATTGTTTGACGAAATCGAAATTCCATTAGTTCCTGTTTTAGCCGATATGGAAAAAGAAGGCATTCGTTTGGATGTGGAATTTCTCAAAAGTATGTCGGTTGACATGCAAAAAGAAATCGATGCGTTTGAACAACAAATTTATGAAACCGCTGGTGAGAAATTCAACTTGGCTTCTCCAAAACAATTAGGTGATATTTTATTCGACAAGCTAAAAATTGGAGGAACTAAACAAAAGAAAACCAAAACAGGTCAATATGCCACTGGCGAAGAAGTGTTGAGTTATTTAGCCAACGAACATCAAATTGTGCGCGATATTTTAGAATGGCGTCAAATGGTGAAATTGCAAAGTACTTATATTGATGCTTTACCCAATCAAGTCGATAAAAAAACAGGTCGTGTTCATACCGATTACATGCAAACGGTTGCCGCTACAGGTCGATTGAGTTCTACAAACCCTAATTTACAAAACATTCCGATTCGAACCGAAAAAGGGCGATTAATTAGAAAAGCATTCATAGCGCGTGATGAAAATTACACCTTACTTTCTGCCGATTATTCTCAAATTGAATTGCGTATTATTGCGGCTTTGTGTGGTGAAGAAAACATGATTAAAGCGTTTCAAAACAACGAAGACATTCATAAAAGTACGGCTGCAAAAGTATTCAACGTGCCTTTAGACGAAGTAACTAAAGAGCAAAGAAGTCATGCTAAAACTGTAAACTTCGGAATTATTTATGGGGTTTCGGCTTTTGGGTTAAGCAACCAAACCAACTTATCTCGCAAAGAAAGCGCCGAATTAATTGAAGCCTATTATCAAACGTATCCAAAATTAAAATCGTTTATGACTTCGCAAGTAGATTTCGCCAGAGAAAACGGTTATGTAGAGACGATTTCGGGTAGAAGACGTTATTTAAAAGACATTAACTCAGCCAATGCAATTGTTCGTGGCGGTGCGGAACGAAATGCGGTGAATGCACCTATTCAAGGTTCGGCTGCGGATATTATCAAAATTGCGATGATTAACATTCATGAAAAGTTGACTTCAGAACATTGGAAATCAAAAATGCTATTGCAAGTACATGACGAATTGGTTTTTGACGTGCACAACTCCGAATTAGAAAAAATTCAACCGATGATCAAACACGAAATGGAAAATGCCTTCAAAATGGCAGTTCCGTTGGATGTGGAAATTGGATTGGGTAAAAATTGGTTGGAAGCGCATTGATGTTAGTTTGGAGTTTGGAGAATTAAGTATAGAGTCATAAGGTTTGTCATTTCGACGAAGGAGAAATCTCATAATTTAATATCAAACCCGATAGGTTTAAACTTATCGGGTTTATTTTTTGAAAACATTTTGCCATTTCAAATAATATTTAGATATTTGTCTAAATATATAAATTAATATGAACGCAATTTTTAAAGCCTTAAACGATGAAACCAGAAGAGATATTCTGGAATTGTTGCGTAAAAAGGAAATGACGGCTGGCGATATTGCGGACCAATTTCATATTTCAAAACCTAGTATTTCCCACCATTTGGATATTTTAAAACGTGCCGATTTAGTCACGAGCGAAAAAAAAGGACAATTTGTAGTCTATTCCTTAAATACTACAATTGTTGACGATATTTTACAATGGATGATAACCTTAAAAAAATAAAATATGGAAAAATTTAAAAAAGAAATTCCGTTTATTGCTGTGGCTTTGTTGCCTTTTGTTTACTTGGCTTATATTTGGAATGAATTACCCAAAGAGGTTCCAATGCATTGGAATGCTTCAGGAGAAATTGACCGTTGGGGCGATAAAAGCGAACTTTTCATGATGCTTTTCATGCTAACAGGAATTTCCTATTTCGTATTCTTGATAATTCCATACATCGATCCGAAGCAGAAATTACAAAACATGGGCAACAAATTGAATAATTTACGCCTGATATTAGGATTATTCATGTCGGCATTAGCGATTTACATTTTATATAGTGTGCAACAAAAAACAAGTAATCCTGTTTTAATTTTCCCATTGATTGGCTTGCTTTTTGCTTTTCTTGGCAATTATTTCAAAACCATAAAACCAAATTATTTCATTGGAATAAGAACACCTTGGACATTAGAAAATGAAGATGTTTGGAAAAAAACACACTTGCTAGGCGGTAAATTATGGTTTGTTGGCGGACTTTTGATGGCGATGACATTTGTGTTGCCAAATAAAATCCAATTCTATACTTTTATGGGAATTACTGCAGTTATAAGTATTGTTCCAATTGTTTATTCGTATTTAGAATTCAAAAAAGCCAAAAATCAGTAACAAAAGAAGTTGTTTAACTACCAATACTAAATTTTATACGCATGAAAAAATTAGCTCTTATTTTTGCTTTAACCTATTCGTTATTTACTGTTGCGCAAGATCGCTTTCAAAAAATAGACAGTTTACTCTCTTATTTAAATAAGAACGATAAATTCATGGGTTCATTGTGTATTCGTGAAGGTGAAAATGTAGTATTTAATAAAGCCTACGGTTTTGCCGATGTGGAAAAAAACATAAGTGCCGATCGATTGACCAAATATAAAATAGGTTCGATTTCTAAAACATTCACAGCGGTAATGATCATGCAATTGATTGAAGAAAAAAAATTAAATCTTCAAACCAAATTAAATCGTTTTTATCCGAATATTCCGAATGCAGAAAAAATTTCGATTTATGATTTGTTACATCATAGATCAGGTATTGTAGATTATGTAAATCAGGATACCACATTTCACCAGTCGTTAGATAAAAAATATGCTAAAGAAGAGATCATTAAAGTCATTTCAGGAAATGCTTCTATCTTTGCGCCAGGCAGCAAATATGAATATAGTAATTCTAATTATTTCTTATTAGGTTGTATTATTCAAACGATTACCAAAAAATCATTTGCTGAAAATTTAGAAACTCGAATTGTAAAAAAAGCAAATTTATCCAATACATTTTACTCAGAAAACAGAATAAACAGCTCAAATAACGAAAGTTATTCTTTTTTACATGATGGAACTAAATGGAATCAAATGCCTGAATCGCATAATTCAATCCCATTTTCCTCTGGAGGCATTACATCAAATCCAGCCGATTTAACCCGATTTTTACACGCTTTATTTCACAACAAATTGGTAAACAAAAAATCATTGGAACAAATGACCGATATTGTAGAAGGTTATGGAATTGGGCTTACAAAAATTCCGTTTGGCGAACGAAAATTTTATGGTCATGGAGGAGTTATCGATCAATATCGTTCGTTAATGGGTTATTATCCTGCCGAAGATTTAAGTTTTGCACTAATATGTAGTAGTACCAACTATGATTTAAATGATGCAGTTATAGGAATTTTAAGTATTTACTACAAAATGCCCTTTCCGTTTCCAGTTTTTACAAAAATTGACACTGCTGAACTAGCTAAATTTACAGGAACTTATGCATCAAAAGAGCTACCAATAAAAATTATGCTTTCTGAAAAAAATGGAGACTTGATTGCACAAGCAACCGGACAAAGTGCTTTTCCATTGACTTTTAAAGAAGAAAAAACATTTATATTTGCACCCGCAGGAATCGAAATGATTTTTGGCGAAAAAAGTTTTGTGTTGAAACAAGGCGGTATGAGTTTTAACTTCAGTAAAGAATAAATGAGTAATAACATAATTACTAGTATTAAAAAAATAACCAATAGTACCTATCTCGATTTTATTGGGTTAGCCATTGTAATTGCAGCTTCATTAACTTTAGGCTATCATAAAACCGAAATTAATTTTACTTTTCAAGGTACAAAATATATTTTCTTTCTGGGTTATGTTTCAATAGTAAACACCGGATTTTCCATGATGGGAAATCGATTAGTAACTAAAAAAAATAACTTCGGAAATTTAATTACAACTTGTAATACTTTTTTAAGCGGTAGTATCGATTATTTATTAGGAAATGTGGGAGCAATTTTGACCTATCCGGTATCATTTATCGGAAACTATTTGGTTTTTAAAGCTTGGAAAAAAAGCAAAATTCTTCGATCTGTCGATTTTATTTTCTATCGAAATATAATTTTAGGTTTTTTCTTTTCTATAGTATTAAATTATATTGCTTTTAAGTACATCGCACAAACACCCATCGACTGGAAATTGTTTTTTGCAATTGCTGTTCCTGCAGGTATTACTTTTGGCGGAACATTTAATACGGCTCGGATGTATCCAGACAACTGGTTTTTATGGCAATTTTATAACCTAACCAAAATTATTCAAAACGTACTATTAATGAATGTTGCGAATGTTGCCAAGTATGCCTTTTATTTTTTCAATGCGATAATTGGATACATTACTTGGAACGATGATAAAAAACAACAACTATAATTTTCTTGTAGATTCTCTTTGACGCAATTCGGTTTTAATAACTACCGTTTGATGCTGATAAAATTCGTCTTTAGTGTTTAATTTATTAATCAACAATTCAGCAGCTTTAGCTCCTATTTCTGGTGCATGCTGACTCACAGTTGACAAACTAGGCGTTAGTCTTTTAGACCAAACCCCATCGGCAAAACCAATAATATTTAATTGTTCAGGAATTTTTATCCCTTTTTTAATGGCTAATTTCATGGCCATGGTAGAAGCATGTTCGTCCAATGCAAAAACGGCATCTACTTTTTCATTTTGAAATAAACTAGCTAATTTTGTATCAAAAGACTCAATATCGTTTTCAACCACTAGCAAATTATCCTCCATTTTAATTTTATTAACCTCTAATGCTTTTTGATAACCCTCGACTCTTAATTGTCCCACACTTAAATTACCAATGGTAGAAAGCAAAGCTATTTTTTTACTACCTAATTTGATTAAGTGTTGAGTAGCATCAAAAGAAGATTCAAAATCATCTACAATAACTTTATCGCAAACAATACTTTCGGCTACACGATCAAACATAACAATAGATGTTCCGCTATTAATAATTTCTTTGAAATGCTGATATTCTTTTTTGGATTGCGTTTCTTCTGCTACCGAAACTATAAAGCCGTCTATGGTGCCATTATTTAGCATATCCATTACTTGCATTTCTTTATCGTGAGATTCATTAGAAATTCCTGTAATAACATTATATCCTTTTGCTAAGGCTTCCTTTTCAATACCACTAAATACTTTTGCAAAAAACGGATTTAATATATTTGGAATAATTACTCCTATAGTATTGGTGCGTTGATTTTTTAAATTTTTTGCAATGCTATTCGGCTTGTAATTTTGCAACTTTGCATATTCTTGAATTTTTATCTTCGTAGCTTCGCTAATTTCTGGACTATCACTTAGTGCCTTAGAAACCGTAGAAATAGATACTTCAAACTCTTTTGCAATTTGTTTTAAGGTGGCTTTTGCTTTCATGCTTTACATTTAAAAAAGTAAAAATACGTTATTTTGTAATTAAAATACCAAAAAAACTAATAATTAGATGTAACAAAAACAGGTTCTATGTAATATTTTAGTATCCCTATTTGTATATCTAATAAATAATTGTACTTTTGCACTCCCTTTATTGGGAATGGAATGTTTAATTTAAATTAATTATTGTGAACACATTAAGCTACAAAACAGTATCAGCAAACAAGGCGACTGCAGACAAGCAGTGGATTGTTGTGGACGCTGAAGGGCATAACTTAGGTCGTTTATCTACAAAAGTAGCAATGCTTTTGAGAGGTAAATACAAGCCAAGTTATACACCGCACGTTGATTGTGGGGATAACGTAATTGTTATCAACGCAGAAAAAATCAACCTTACTGGTAACAAGTTAGATGACAAAACGTACATCAGACACACAGGTTATCCAGGAGGTCAAAGAACTTTAACTGCTAAAGTAATGCAACAAAAAAATCCTGCATTATTAGTAGAGAAAGCTGTAAAAGGGATGTTACCTAAAAATAAATTAGGAGCTCAACTTTTCAGAAATTTAAATGTAAATGTTGGTTCTGAGCACAAACATGCAGCTCAACAACCAAAAACAGTTAACCTAAACGATCTTAAGTAATGGGAGTTATTCACAAAATCGGTAGAAGAAAATGCGCTGTTGCTCGTGTTTATGTTTCAGAAGGAACAGGAAAAATCACAGTGAACAAAAGAGAATTTAGTAACTACTTCCCAACTGCTACTTTACAGTACAAAGTAATGCAACCAATGTCTATGACAGAAAATGCAACTAACTTTGACGTGAAAGTAAACGTTTATGGTGGTGGTTCAACAGGACAAGCAGAAGCTGTGAGAATGGCAATTGCTAGAGCTATGTGTGAAGTTGAGGCTGAAAACAGAGCAATCCTTAAACCAGAAGGATTATTAACAAGAGATCCTAGAATGGTAGAACGTAAAAAATTCGGTCAGAAAAAAGCACGTAAGAGATTCCAATTCTCGAAACGTTAATATTCGGTATTTATCAGAATATTTTTTCAAAACTATTTTTACAATTAAAATTGAATTAAAAACAAAGTTGTCGATATTCCTTATCAAAAGGGAATTAGTTTAGCATCTAAATTTTCAAGACGAACGCAAGTAACTACTTGAAAATTGCTAATCACGGAACGTAAACTATTACACAATGGCAAACAAAATTGACGTTAAAGAGTTATTAGAAGCAGGTGTACATTTCGGACACATGACTCGTAAATGGGATCCAAACATGGCTCCTTACATTTATATGGAGCGTAATGGTATTCATATCATTAACTTATATAAAACTGCAGCTAAAATTGAAGAAGCTAACGAAGCTTTGAAAAAAATTGCTGCATCTGGTAGAAAAGTATTATTCGTTGCTACCAAAAAACAAGCGAAAGATATCGTTGCTGAAAAAGCAGCAGCTTGTAACATGCCTTACATCACTGAAAGAT
>JAGOAL010000001.1 GCA_017983975.1 Flavobacterium sp. | reverse complement strand
GGGTTTGGAATTGGTGCGATTAATACGTTGTTTATGTACGCTCAATTTTTAGGAGATACTTTTTATGGTTTAGTCGGATTTATTTTATCAGCTGCCAATATTATGATGCCTTTAATGGCTTTTGGAGTGCATAATACATTGGTGAAATTTTATAATGAATATGATTCCGAGGAGAAAAAAGCACAATTTTTAACCTTTGTTTTGGTTTTACCTTTGCTGGTCATTCTTCCAATTAGTTTAATAGGTTATTTTGGATATCATCAAATAGCCGAATTATTATCGAAAAAAAACCCAATAGTATATGAATATGTATGGCAAATTCCTGTAATCGGACTTTGTATGGGGTATTTTGAAATTTTTTATGCTTGGGTAAAAGTACATTTACAGTCGGTTTACGGCAGTTTTGTGAAAGAAGTTTTACTTCGAATTTTAATTTCAATTTTCTTATTTGCGGTTTATTTTGATTTCATTTCTCCAAAGCAATTCGTTTTTGCTTTAATGGGGATTTATTTTTTATCGCTTATTTGTATGTTTTTATACGCGATGAAAGTTAAAATGCCACGATTTAATTTGGTTTTTCCTGACAATGCAAAAGCGATTTTAACGTATTGTTTCTTCATTATTTTATCTGGAAGTGTGGCAACTTTATTGTTAGACGTGGATAAATTCATGCTGAATTTTTATATTAATATTGATAGTATTGCTTTTTATTCGGTTGCTATCTTCATTGCAACTGTAATTGCAGTACCTAGCAGGGCAATGCATCAAATTACCTATCCAATTACAGCAAAATTAATGAGTGAGAATAAACACGAAGAACTGAATGATTTGTACAAAAAATCTTCAATTACGTTACAAGTTATTGGAGGTTTAATTTTAGTTGGTATTCTGGTTAATATCAATGAATTATATAGTGTTTTGCCTACTGGATATAATGAAGGTATTGCGGTGGTTTTTTTAATAGGAATTTCAAAGTATTTCGATTTGGTTTTAGGAAATAACAATGCTATTATTTTCAATTCAAAGTACTATAAAGCGGTGTTATTTTTAGGTTTGTTTCTAGTTTTTTTAACTGTATCATTAAATATGATTTTTATTCCATTATATGGTTTAAATGGAGCTGCAATTGCCACGCTTATTTCAATTACATTATATAGTTTAGCTAAATTGCTTTTTGTAGTGCTTAAAATGAAGTTGTTTCCATTTACAAAAAAAACAATTTCAGCTTTAATTATAGCGGTCGTAAGTTTTGGCGTTTTCTATTATTGGGATTTTAATTTTCATCCTTTTATAAATATTGTACTAAAATCGGTTTTAGTGTCTATTTTCTATTTGGGATTAAGCTATTATTTAAAGATATCATCCGATATTAATTTTGTGATAACTTCTTTTTTTAAGAAAGTATTTAAATAAAAAATCCTGCTTCATCTTCCCAGAATCCACAGGATTTAAAAACAAACCAACCAACTATTTATCTTTTTTATTTTCTAATGCTTCTCTTTTGATTTCGGTTACATCTTCTTCAGTCATCTTGGCTTTTGAACCGTCTTTTTTGTAGTAGTAATAGTTATTATCGTTTCCATAATCATCTTCATAATCGTTTCCGTAGCCATAGCCGCCGTTTCCTCCAGAATAATGAATTCCTTTAGGATTATAAACGTAACCATTGTTTGCATAGTTTATAAACCCAAATACATCTACTATACGTCCTCTTCGGTCGTAAATTATTCGCATGTTTCCTACTTTTGTAACTGCAAAACTGTTGTAGCTCATATATATAGTTCCTATGCGTTTTACTCGTCCAAAAACATCATAATTAATGTACACGTTTCCAACGCGTCTTACTCTACCAAAATTATCATGTTCAATTCGAATGCCTCTTTCTGAAGTTCCATAATACACTCCTCTTGGCGCACCACTTGTTCCATTTGTTCTTGATCGTATTGGTCTTGTATTGAAATCAAATTCGCCATTAGGAAACAACATAAATTCAATTCCACGTTCTTTGAAAATGATAGGTTCGGCATCTCTATAATCAATGTAAAAGCCTCTTCTATTTGTGTTGTCAGAAAAAACAAGGTTTTCTGACGCATAAGCCATACTTCCTACCAGAAGGATACTGGCTACTAATAATAAAGTAATTTTTTTCATAATTCAACAATTTAAAAATTAGGCAACTGCATTTTAAAACTCGTTTCTAAAAAGGTTGCTTGATTAGTTATTTCCAATTGCCGTGCCAAACTTTAAAACTGAACTGTAAATAATTTGTTAATGAGTTGTTATTGATTTTATTTGAAGTAGAAAATCAAATCAAAATTGGTTGACTTGTTTGAAAGTTATGCTAAAAAAATGAGTACTTTTGATTTCTTAAATAGGAATATAATGAAACAGTTTATTTCAATATTATTAATTGCTGGTTTTGGAATTTTAGCGTTAGTTGAGCAATCAAAATCTCATCCTAATCAATATATTATGATTGGTGCAATGGCTGTTTTTATGTTCGGATTATTTAGATTAATGAAGAAAATTCCATCCAAAAAAGAGGACGAAGATGATACGAAAATTTGAAATAGGAGATGAGGTAGCGGTCTTAGATGACGATATATCTGGAATAGTTGTTCAGGTTCAAAACGAACAAATTTCTATTAAAACTACAGACGACTTTATGATGACATTTTTTGTCAACGAATTAGTTAAAATAAACAATTCCAATGATTTAGGTAGTTTTTTTTCAAGTCAAAGTTTAAGTTCTGTATTGAAAGAAAAAGAGCTTCCAAAAAAGCGAAGTTTTGTTAAGGAAAAGAAATCTCGCAAGGATGAATTTGTGTTGGAAGTCGATTTGCATATCGAAAAGTTGGTTCCTTCAAAGCGAGGAATGAGCAATTATGATATTCTAACTTTACAAATGGAAACGGCTAAACGCCAACTTGAATTTGCCCTTAAAAATCGAATGCCAAAATTAGTATTTATTCACGGTGTTGGTGAAGGCGTTTTGAAAGCAGAATTAGATTTTCTGCTCGGTCGTTATGATAACATTTCGTTCCAAGATGCAAACTATCAAAAATATGGTTTAGGGGCAACCGAAGTTTATATTAAACAACAACAAATGCGTTAACCTATAAATTGGTTTTATAATTTCCAAAAATATAAGAGGTGAAACTGAATGAATTTTCAGCGTTTGAAAAATTCACGTTTACCAGACGAATATTGTGAGTGTAACCTGAAACTGTAATTCCATCGGCAGCAAATAATTTATCAGAAATTATCTCAATAGTTCCGCCAGAGGCGTTCCATTCATTTGAAACTACAGGATTTGCGGGTGGTAAAATACTACAAATACCACTTAAACTAATATTGTCTGAATAAATTCGATAAATTATTTTATTGGTACTATTGACAGGGATAACTCTAGGACTTCCATCGGGTGTTTCTTCATTTGCAAAACTACTAGAGGGTATATTTAAAAGTAATAATTCGTTGTTTTTTATTTTAAAAACTAAATTATTTGAAGCACAATTTTGAACAAGTACATTGTCAAAATTAAATGATTCTAAGGCAATATCTCCATCATCACAGGCTTGTAGCAAGAAAATTGAAGCTACTAAAACAAATAGTTTTTTCATCGATTGATCATATTTATGTCGCAAAAATAAAGGTTTTAATTTATTAATTTGCAAAAGTTTGTTAATTTCCACACGAATTGATTTATAAGATTTATAAAATAAAATGATTTGTATATTTGCTCAATGAAATGAGCACTTTCTGATTTTTTATTTTTTTACCAATTTTAATGTGTGAATTACATTTGACTAATAAAACAATTAAAAGCTTCTAATGCAAAAAGTATATTTAGATAATGCCGCAACCACAGCTATTCATCCGGAAGTTATTTCGGTAATGATGGATGTGCTTCAAAATGATTTTGGAAATCCATCTTCAACGCATAGTTTTGGCCGAAGTGCGAAGACTTTGTTAGAATCGGCTCGAAAATCCATTGCTAAATTATTAAATGCGCAAGCTTCTGAAATTATTTTTACATCAAGTGCCACCGAAGCAACGAATTGGATTTTGACCAGCGTTGTGAAAGATTTAGGCATAAAACGAATAATTACAACTAAAATTGAGCATCACGCTACCTTGCATACCGTCGAACATTTAGCAAAGGAATTCGGAATTCAAGTTGAATACATTGCGATTTTACCAAACGGAAACATCGATTATCAAGATTTAGCAGCAAAATTACCTTCAGATATTCCTACTTTGGTTTCGTTAATTCATGTAAATAACGAAATAGGAACGATTTTAGACATCAAACGTGTTTCAGACCTATGCCAATATGCAAACGCACTTTTTCATTGTGATACGGTGCAATCTATCGGAAAAACGAATATAGATGTACAAGAGTTGGGAATCGATTTTTTAGTAGCTTCTGCACATAAATTTCATGGTCCAAAAGGCATTGGGTTCGCTTTTTTGAAAAAGAATTCGATGTTACAACCAATGATTTTTGGAGGCGAACAAGAAAAAGGAATGCGTGCCGGAACTGAACCAGTTCATCAAGTAGTAGGAATGGCAAAAGCCTTTGAATTAGCTTACGCGAATCTAGAAAACGACATCAATTATATTTCTGATATAAAAGACTATTGTTTTTCGGAATTAAAAAAAGTATTTCCTGAAGTTAAAATCAACGGAGAAAACACCTTTTATAACCTTTTGAATGTTCAATTGCCTTTATCGGAAGAAAAGACTTCAATGTTATTATTTACTTTAGACATGAAAGGAATTGCGGTTTCGCGTGGAAGTGCTTGTCAAAGTGGAAGTGTAAAACCATCGCACGTTTTAGCCGAATTTTTATCGCCAGAAGAAGTTATAAAACCAAGTGTACGCATTTCATTCAGTCATTTCAATACGAAGGAAGATATTGATTTGTTGGTGGAAGCTTTGAAAACTTCATAAAAATGAAAGTCCGTTTAAAAACGGACTTTCATTTTTATTTAAATTACGCAATTACAATTTCCCCATATTTTCAGCCAATGTTTCAATAAATTTTGAAATTGGACCTTTAATCATCATTGCCATCATTGGGTTAAACTCACCTTCAAAAGTTAATTGAACATCAGTTGAATCGTTTACTTCGGTTAAGTTTGCAGTTAAAGTAAACGGTAATTTACTTGAAGCTGCTCCTAAAACGACTTGCGAATTTGGAGTTCCGCCTTTTTTTACCAATTTAATTTCTGGCATTCCTTTTAATCCGAATTCAAAGCAATTTTCATCGATTACTTCAAATTTTGCAATATTTTCAGGCATTAATTTTTCAAAATTCTTAACGTCGTTCAAAGCATTAAATAAATATTCAGCCGATTTTGCTACGTTTACTTTTGGACTTTCTAAGTTCATATGTTTTTATTTATTAAAGTTTCAAGTTATGTCGTCTAATTTCTATTTTCTTTCAAATTAAACTTCTGTATTCCACTCTGCAGGATTGGAGTTCCAAGCGCTTAATGTTTTTAGTTCGTTTTCTGAAACATATTGTTTGTCAACTGCTTTCTCTAATAAATTTTCGTAATTACTAAGCGTGTAAACATCCAAATTAGCCGCCTCAAAACGTTCCTTTGAAACTGAAAAACCATAGGTAAAAATCGCTGCCATTCCTTTGATATTAGCGCCTTCGTTGCGCAAAGCTTCAACAGCTAATAAACTACTTCCACCTGTTGAAATCAAATCTTCAACCACAACTACATTTTGTCCTTTTTGTAAAAAGCCTTCCACTTGGTTTTGTCTTCCGTGTTTTTTTGGTTCAGGTCGAACGTATACAAAAGGCAATCCCATTGCTTCGGCAACTAAAATTCCGATGCCAATAGCGCCTGTTGCAACACCTGCAATAACATCGGGCTTGCCAAATTTCTCTTCAATTTGTTTCGCAAATTCATCACGAATATAATTCCTAACCGCTGGAAATGAAAGGATTATACGGTTATCACAATAAATCGGAGACTTCCAGCCAGAAGCCCATGTAAAAGGATTTTTGGAATTTAATTTAATTGCGTTTATTTGTAAAAGCAATTCGGCTGTTTGTTGTGCTGTGTTGTTATTAAAAATCATATTGCAAATGTATAAAGTTTTTGTGAACGATAAGCCACTTTTTTTGACAAATCAGGTTCAAAAAGAAACCGATTTCAAACTTTTTTTATTAGAAAGTGTTGATATCAAGAAGTTGATCGTTAAAATATTTCAGCATAAAATTCAGAAAGCGTTTCTATATCATCCAGATGAGAAATTAATTATGAAAACGCTTCGTGCCAAATTACCTGTTGAAAAAGCAGGAGGTGGATTGGTTTATAATGCTAATGGAGACGTACTTTTTATTTTCAGAAACGGAAAATGGGATTTAGCAAAAGGCGGCATGGAAAAAAACGAAACCATTGAAGAAACCGCCATTAGAGAAGTAGAAGAAGAAACAGGTGTTACTGGATTAGTCATTACCGAAAAACTGCAAAAAACTTATCATATTTTTAAGCGCAATGGTCGTTATAAATTAAAAATAACCCAATGGTTTGAAATGCGCACCAAATTCGAAGGTGCTCCACAAGGTCAAGCCGAAGAAGGCATCGAGAAAGTAGAGTGGGTGCGTCCACAGGACATCCCGTTATTGTTGAAAAACTCCTATGAAAATATAAAATTATTGTTTGAGAAGGAAAATTCTAATGTGTAAAAATAAAAATTATCCAATATGCTAATTTAGTCTCATTGGCACATTCACTCATTGACAAATTGTCTAATTAATACGATATACCGGATACTGCAAATGCGCTTTTTCATAATAAGTCGATTGTCTATACACCCAATCCAATTGAGCTGCGCCGTTTTCAGCGAAAGCTTTGTCATTTTGTTTCTTTTGTTCTAATTCTGCTTTTATTTTCGGGTTTTTGTCCAAAAATTCTTTGGCTAAATCTTCAAAAACATAACTTGAATAGCCTTCTTTTTGTTGTAAAATAGGATCAAAGAAGTTCCAATTGAAATAACTGTCCACCGCTTCTGGTTCTAATGTTTCAACTAAATATTTCACTCCAGGTTGGTTTGTGTAAAACATATAATCGCCATAATGAAACTGTACTTTTTGAGTCGATTTAGACACTTTCGTATTGTAATGTCCGTAATGCCCTTCATAAGGTGATTTAGACGTTTGATAACTTTCAATTTTATACGATTCCACTTCAATAATGGTGTCTTTTTGAAGACGATGCGCATTGATATTGTTCAATTTCAAAATATCCAATACTTGCCATTGCGATTGCGGAATAATATAGGCTTTCGGAATATTCACGAATTTCGTTGGTTTATAATTGCCATAAAACGGAATTTTCTTCGTAAACGGTTTACTTTTATCATAAAACAATCGGTCTTTTCCTGAAATGTCACTTGGTTTATAACCGCCTTGATACCCTTTAAAATCAATGTATGACATTTTGGTTGAATCAATCGCCCAATCCATTGGATATTGCATCCCAACTTGATATTCATTCAAAGCATCTTTACGCATTTGCTTGATTTTTTGCCAATTTGTATCGGCGAAATTAATCGTGCTCACCATAAATTCATAAGTAACTTTCACACGTTCATTATACACTTTCAACATGTGTGTTTCTGGAACAAATCCTAACGTGTGGAATAGGGTAGTGTAACCTGTTGCATATCTTGGCGTATCCGTAAATTGTTCAAAACCTTTATCAGGCATATCGCCGTGAATATTTACATATGGCACCACGTCGATGTTCTTTTTGTTCATGTCTTTCACCACCGAAGGATATAATTCGTTAATAAAAAAGTTGCCCAATTTGTTTCCCAAACGTTCATGCTGGGTAGCAATGCAAGTAAACGTATATTGATAATCAGCACCATTAGAAACGTGATTGTCTAAGAAAATATCAGGATTTAATTCGGTAAATAGTTTTTGAAAACTTCTAGAATTTTTAGTATCCGATTTAATAAAATCGCGATTCAAATCATAATTTCGCCCATTTCCTCTGAAACCATATTCTTCAGGACCGTTTTGATTGGCTCTTGAATGCGAATTTCGATTCAACATTCCACCTACATTATACACCGGAATAGCTGCAATAAAGGTATTTTTAGCCGTTTTAATTTTTCCCATGGCTAAATCGCGCATTAGCATCATGGTAGCATCAATGCCGTCTGGTTCGCCCGCGTGAATGCCGTTGTTGATTAAAATTACGGCTTTGTTTTTAGTAAAATATGCATCAAAATCAAATTTGCCTTCGCTTGAAAAAAGTACTAAATGCAGAGGTTTTCCGCTATCAGTGGTGCCTTTATAAATCATTTGGATATTGGCAAAACGTTCGTCTAATTTTTCATAATAAGCAATACAATCTTCATAAGTAGTGGATTGATTGCCATTGCCACGTTCAAAAGGCGTGGATAAATCATTTTGTGAAAATACAAAAATTGAAAAGAAAAGTAAACTTATAGTTAAAAAACGCATAGCATAATAGTATTTGAGTTTCAAAAATAAAGAATCTTTTTGAGGTAGAATTAATAATTTGGTTTTTTAGCCACAGATTAAAGGATTAAACGGATTTAAAAATGTTTTGTAAAAATAATCCGTGTTAATCAGTCTAAATCCGTGGCGTTTATATTGAGAATTTTTAGCCATAGATTAAAGGATTAAAAGGATTAAATGTTGTTTTTTAAAGAAATAATCCGTTTAAATCAGTGTAATCTGTGGCGATTATATTGAGAATTTTTAGCCATAGTTTAAAGGATTAAAAGGATTTGAGGTTGTTTTAAAGAAATAATCCGTGTAAATCTGTGTAATCCGTGGCAATTAATACTTTTTTAAATAATTGGCTTTATCTTTGCCGCATGAGTCAAAATCCGTATTCCAACAATGTACTATTGAATCTTGGTATTCAAAGTTTAAATAAAATGCAAGAAGTAGCGCAACAAGCTATTTTGAATGAAGATAATATTTTATTGCTTTCGCCAACGGGTTCTGGGAAAACCTTAGCTTTTTTATTACCTATTTTTCAATTATTAGAAGAAGACGTAAAAGGTGTGCAATGCTTAATTTTAGTGCCTTCGCGCGAATTAGGTTTGCAAATTGAACAAGTTTGGAAAAAAATGGGTACGCATTATAAAGTCAATACGTGTTATGGTGGTCATTCAATTGATATCGAAATCAATAATTTGAGTAACCCCCCAGCGCTTTTAATTGGAACACCAGGAAGAATTGCCGATCATTTAGACCGAGGAAGTTTTGCTACCGAGAACATTAAAACATACATTTTAGACGAATTTGATAAATCATTACAATTGGGTTTTCATGAGGAAATGTCTTATATCATTGGAAAAATTACCAGAGCCAATAAACGTATTTTAGTTTCTGCGACTTCGGGTGTGGAAATTCCGAAATATACCAAAGTAATTGATCCGAAAGTAATTGATTTTATTCCGAACCAAAAACAGAATGATAATTTAGATGTTCGCATTGTATTTTCGAAATCCAAAGATAAAATTGATTCGTTGTTTCAGTTGATTTGCTCTTTAAATTCAGAAGCTGCGATTATTTTTTGCAACCACAGAGAAGCAGTAGAACGCATTTACGAAATGTTAACGCAAAAAGGAATTATTTCGACTTATTATCACGGCGGATTAGATCAAGATGAAAGGGAACGTGCTTTGATTCAGTTTCGAAACGGCAGTGTTTCCTATTTGATTACGACCGATTTAGGCGCGCGTGGTTTGGATATTCCTGAAATGAAACACGTAATTCATTATCATTTACCCGCAAAAGAAGACGAATTTACCCACAGAAATGGTAGAACGGCGCGTATGTTGGCAACTGGAACTGCTTATGTGTTGATTCATGAAACCGAAAAAAAATCTGATTATTTTGATTATGGCAAACGCCGTTTAGATGTTTCCAGTGCGAAATCATTACCAAAAGCACCTTTATATCAAACGCTTTACATCAGCGGAGGAAAGAAAAACAAGTTGAATAAAATCGACATTGTTGGTTTCTTTTCGCAAAAAGGAAAACTGGAAAAAGATGATATTGGACTAATCGAAGTCAAAGATTTTATTTCCTTTGTAGCGGTGAAATATCCTAAAGTAAAATCGTTTTTGCAAAACATTAAAGAGGAGAAAATGAAGGGAAAGAAGTATAAAATTGAAGTTGCGAAAAAAGTGATTAAGAAAGAAGAGGAGTAATACTTTTTTGTCATTCCGACGAATGGAGGAATCACATAACGTAGATTGAATAATGAGATTTCTCCTTACGTCGAAATGACAGTGTGTTGATATAAATTTAGTAAAAAATGAATCCAACCTGCCCACTTTGCCAATCCAAATCAACGCTTTTCTGCGATAAACCAAAGCATTTGTTTTATAAATGCAATAATTGCGAAGGCATTTTCAGACCTAAACACACTTTTTTAACCGCTGAAGCCGAGAATGAACATTACGAAAAGCACAATAATGATGTTTTTGATGAACGTTATCAAGCGTTTGTTTCACCAATAGTGGAAGCTGTTTTACACGATTTTTCTCCAGAGACTAAAGGTTTAGACTTTGGTTCAGGAACTGGTCCAGTAATAGCTAAAATGTTAACCGATAAAGGTTTTCAAGTGCAGAATTACGATTTGTTTTTTGCAAATGAACCATCACTTTTGGATGAAAAATATAATTATGTTTCTTGTTGCGAAGTAATGGAACATTTTCATCAACCATACAAAGAATTTGAAGTATTGAAAAGCTTATTACTCCCGAAAGGGAAATTATATTGCAAAACAGAAATTTTCAATAACCAAAAACCCTTTGAAAATTGGTATTACAAAGATGATTTCACCCATGTTTTTATATACCAAACCAAAACCTTGGAATGGATAAAATCTGAATTTAGTTTTTCAAATTTAATTGTACAAGAAAAGTTGATTGTGTTTGAAAATTAAAAACACGAATTTCGCGAATTGGCACAAATGAATTAGTGAAATTCGTGTTAGAATTATTTCTTATTTAAAACCGATTCAGGAACTAATTGTGAAATATCACCACCATTACGCAATACATCACGTACTATACTTGAGGAAATAAAAGAAGTTCGAGCAGCGGTTAGCAAGAAAACGGTTTCAATTTTTGACATTACTCGGTTTGTATGAGCAATGGCTTTTTCAAATTCAAAATCGGCTGGATTTCTTAGTCCGCGTAAAATGAATTCAGCATTTTCTTTTTTACACAAATCAATGGTTAAGCCAGAGTAAGAGATCACTCTAACTTTAGGTTCGTCTTTGAAAGCCTCTTCTATAAAGCGTTTTCTATCTTCTAAGGAAAACATATACTTTTTTTCAGCATTTACACCAATGGCTACAATTACTTCATCAAATAAAGAAACACCTCTTTTGATGATATCAAAATGACCGTTGGTAATTGGGTCAAAAGAACCTGGAAATATTGCTTTTTTCATAATTATTTCTTTAAAGCCAATTCAATAGCGTTTTCAAACAATTCTGGTAACGAAATTCCGGCTTCGCGAGCTTGTTGTGGCAAAATACTTTCGGTAGTTAAACCTGGAATCGTATTCATTTCTAACATGTACGGCTCATTGTTTACGATAATGAATTCACTTCGTGAAAACCCTTTCATTTTCAGTACTTCGTAGGCTTTTTTAGCAACCGCTTCAATTTTAACTTTCAATTCGTCCGAAATTCGAGCCGGTGTAATCTCTTTAGATTTCCCCAAATATTTGGCTTCGTAATCAAAAAAGTCGTTTTCCGATACGATTTCGGTAATTGGTAAAACGGTAACCGTTCCTTTATAATTAATCACACCAACCGAAACTTCTGTTCCGTCTAAGAAACTTTCTATGATGATTTCGTCGTCTTCTTTGTATGCATTTTCAATCGCTGGAAGAAATTCTGCTGCTGTTTTTACTTTCGAAATTCCGAAACTTGAACCCGATTTATTGGGCTTTACAAAACACGGTAAGCCTACTTTCGACAAAATAGTATCAACGTTAATTTCGTCGCCTAAATTCAAATAAAAAGATTCCGCTGTTTTAATTCCGTAAGGTTTTAAAACCGATAACATATCACGTTTGTTAAATGTTAACGCTGCCTGATAATAATCACAAGACGTTTGAGGAATATTTAATAATTCGAAATAAGCTTGCAGCAAACCGTCTTCACCAGGTGTTCCGTGAATCGCATTAAAAACAACATCAAAATTGATTTTTGAACCATTTACAATTACTGAAAAATCGTTCTTATCAATTGGAAATTCGGTATCATTTTCATCTACATACACCCATTTTTCTTTGAAAATATGAATGCGATACGGATTATAGTTCGTGCGATTCAAATTATTGAATACCACATTTCCACTTGTGAGTGATATTTTATATTCGCTGGAATAACCTCCCATTACGATGGCCACGTTTTTCATCTGCTTTTTCTTGTTTTGGTATAACAAAATTACATTATTTCTTTAGAATTTAGTAAATATATTTCAAAGGATTTATTCTTTTAATTTTTAATGTAAAACAAAGTAAATTGAATCCTATAATGTTTTCAATTTTTATATCTTTGCTAAAATATCTTTATTGTATGAGTTTGTTTAAATATATCACCAGTAAAACCTTTTTTCTTCAAGCATTCATTGCGGCTGCTATTGTTGCTGCTTTTACATTTTTGTTGATTTTATTTTTAGATTTCAGAACAAATCATGGACAAGAAATTAAAGTGCCTGATTTATCTAAAATGAAACTAGAAATTGCAGAAGAAAAGCTTAATGATATTGATTTAGAAGTGTTTTTATTGGATACTGTCGATTTTAATCCTGAATTTCCGCCCTTTACTATTTTAGAACAAGATCCTAAAGCGGGAAGTTTAGTAAAAGACGGTCGAAAAATATATGTAAAATTAAATGCGGGTGAATTTACAAATATTGAAATTCCTGAATTTAAGGATAAAACTTACCGTCAAATTTTAGCAACAATAAAATCATTAACCTTAAAAGAAGGTAAAATAACGTATAAACCACACATTGCAAAAGATGTTGTTTTGCAAATTTATCAAAATGGCAGACGTTTGAGAGCAGGTGATATTGTAAAGAAAAATTCGACATTAGATTTTGTGTTGGGTGACGGAAAAGAAGTCTTTAATGAAGAAACATTTAGTTCGGAAGAACCTACAGATACGTTAGCACCATCGGATACTCCGATAGAAGAACAACCAGTTGAATTTAAAGAGAATAATGGCGGAATATAAAGCGGAAAACGAGTTAGACGACGAATTATTTGAACACCATCGTTTTGAAGCAGCAAAAGGACAATCTTCTTTGCGAGTGGATAAATTTTTGATGAATTTGATTGAAAATACCACGCGAAATAAAATTCAACAAGCAGCAGAATCGGGTTCCATTTTAGTAAATGATGTTGCAGTAAAGTCAAATTATAAAGTAAAAGCAGGCGATATTGTACGTTTAGTTTTGGCTCATCCTACTTATGAGCAATTACTCACGCCAGAAAATATTCCATTAGATATAATCTTTGAAGATGATCAATTATTGGTCATCAACAAACCGGCAGGTATGGTGGTTCATCCAGGTCATGGAAATTATTCAGGAACTTTAGTCAATGCATTGGCGTTTCATTTTGAAAATTTACCAATGAATAGTTCGGAACGTCCAGGCTTAGTGCATCGTATCGATAAAGACACAACCGGTTTGTTGGTTGTAGCTAAAACCGAACATGCGATGGCTTATTTGTCTAAGCAATTTGCTGAAAAAACGTCAGAACGAGAATATATTGCTTTAGTTTGGGGAAATATTGAGGAAGAAGAAGGTACCATCGAAGGTAATATCGGTCGCCATGATACTAATCGAATGCAAATGGCGGTTCACGAAAGTGAAGAAAAAGGAAAACCAGCAGTTACCCATTTTAAAGTTTTGGAACGATTTGGCTACGTTACCTTGATTTCTTGTCAATTAGAAACGGGTAGAACACACCAAATAAGGGTTCATATGAAACATATTGGTCATACGCTTTTTAATGACGAGCGTTATGGCGGTAATTCTATTTTAAAAGGAACAACTTTTACAAAATACAAACAGTTTATTGATAATTGTTTTAAAACTTTGCCTAGACAAGCACTTCATGCTAAAACACTAGGTTTTGAACACCCAATTACCAAAGAATTTTTACGTTTTGATACACCAATTCCACAAGATTTACAAGATTGTATTGAAAAATGGAGGGTATATTCAAAGGCACAAACGTTTACCGAAGAAACATAATTTCAACCCTTAATTATCTTTTAATCGTATGAAAATTGTTATTTCACCAGCAAAATCTTTAAATTTAGATAAAGAACTTCCTATATCATTATTTACGGAAGCGACTTTTTTAAAACAAGCTGAAACCATTCAGAAAAACTTAAAAAAGAAAAAGCCAAAACAATTGATGGAATTGATGGATATTTCTGAAAAATTAGCAGATTTAAATTGGCAAAGAAATCAAGATTGGCAACTTCCTTTTACGCCAGAAAATGCTCGACCAGCAATTTATACTTTTGATGGTGAAGTCTACACCGGTTTAGATGCTTATTCATTACCTGTTGATAAAGTTACAGTTTTACAAGATAAATTACGCATTTTATCTGGATTGTATGGCATATTAAAACCTTTAGATTTAATGCAAGCCTATCGTTTAGAAATGGGCACTTCTATAACAATAGGTTCGAAAAAAAATCTATACGAATTTTGGAAAAAGACACTTACAGATCAATTAAATTCAGAGTTGAATAATGACGAGTTGTTTGTAAACTTGGCTAGTAACGAATATTTTTCAGCTGTTGATGCTAAAAAATTAAAAGTTCCCGTTATTACTCCAGAATTTAAAGATTATAAAGACGGAAAGCTCAAAATGATTTCGTTTTTTGCCAAAAAGGCCAGAGGTTTAATGGTTCGATATATTATTGATACCAACGCTGAAACTGTTGAAGATTTAAAAGGTTTCAATTATGAAGGTTATGCGTTTGACAGTAATTTATCAGCAGGAAATAAATTAGTTTTTATTCGATAACTAATTTTTTAACCAATTTTCCAATATCTGTTTTCCATCGGGAGTTAAAATACTTTCTGGATGAAATTGCACACCTCGAACATCGTAAACACTATGTTTAACCGACATGATGTTTTTGTTTTCATCTACAGAAGTGATTATTAAATTTTGAGGGAAATTGTCATTTGAAATTACCCAAGAATGATAGCGGCCGACTTCAATTTCGTTTGGCAAATCGTTGAAAATATAATCGTTTTCAATAATCGTAATTTTTGAAGCAACGCCGTGATACACCTTATCTAAATTGATTAATGTGCCACCAAAAACTTCACCTATAGCTTGTAATCCCAAACAAATTCCTAAAATACTTTTGGTTTTACCAAAGGTTTGTATGACTTCTTTCAACAAACCAGCTTCACTTGGAATTCCTGGGCCTGGCGATAAAACTATTTTATCAAAAGCATATAATTCTTTTAATTCAAATTCGTCATTTCTAAAAACAGTAACCTTAGCACCTAAATCTTCTAAGTAGTGGACTAAATTATAGGTAAAACTATCGTAATTATCAATGACAGTAATTTTCATTAATATAAATTGGGATATTTAGACGGATTAGCTTCGTTCATAATAGCATACACTTTTTCAAAAATATCTTCTGCAGATGGTTTTGAAAAATAATCGCCATCCGTTCCATAAGCTGGTCTGTGTGGTTTTGCAGTTAATGTTTGTGGTGCACTATCTAAATATTGGTAGGCCTTTTGATTTTCAATAATCTCTTGTAAAATATAAGCACTTGCTCCACCCGGAACGTCTTCATCAATAACTAAAAGACGGTTTGTTTTTTCGATAGATTTCACAATATCATGTTTGATATCAAATGGTAAAAGGGATTGAATATCAATAATTTCGGCACTAATTCCAACCGATTCTAATTCGTTAGCAGCTTGTTCTACCAAACGTAAAGTTGAACCATAAGCCACTAAAGTTATATCAGTTCCTGTTTTGATTGTCTCAACTACACCAATTGGTGTTTTAAATTCACCTAGGTTAGTAGGCATTTTTTCTTTTAATCGGTAACCATTTAAACACTCGATAACCAAAGCAGGTTCGTCAGATTCTAATAGAGTATTATAGAAACCGGCTGCTTTTGTCATGTTTCTAGGAACTAAAACATGGATCCCTCTAAGGGCATTAATAATCATACCCATTGGCGAACCAGAATGCCAAACACCTTCTAAGCGGTGACCACGTGTTCTTATAATTAAAGGTGCTTTTTGTCGTCCAGCTGTTCTGTAATGCAATGTTGCTAAATCATCACTCATGATCTGAATAGCATACAACAAATAATCTAAATATTGAATTTCAGCAATTGGTCGCAATCCTCGCATAGCCATACCAATTCCTTGTCCTAAAATTGTAGCTTCACGAATACCTACATCGGCAACACGTAATTCACCATATTTTTCTTGCATTCCTTCTAAACCTTGGTTTACATCACCAATATTACCTGAATCTTCACCAAAAATTAGTGTTTCAGGATATTTTGAAAAAATGGCATCAAAATTATCTCTTAATACTAAACGAGCATCAACCTCTTCTGCTGTTGCATCATAAGTAGCTGCGATTTCTTTTATATTAGTTACTGATTTTTCTGAATGTGAAAATAAGTGCGAACTAAATTTTGGTTGGATTTTTTCGGTGTAATTTTCGATCCAAGTAGCTAAACTGGCACGAGAATTTTCTTTGATAATCATTCGTAGAACTTTTCTAGCAGCTACTAAAATATCTTTACGAATAGGCTCTTTAATTGCTATCAGATCGTTTGCAATTTTCTCAATAAATATTTTATTATCACTTTCAGATGCAATTGAGTTTAATAAATTCGCAAGCTCTTGTTGTTCCGTTTTTATAGGAGTTATAAAGTTAGACCAAGCGGTTTTCTTTCCTTCTAAAACGTCTTTTTTGGCTTGATTATCTATTTCGTCTAATTCTTCTAGTGTTGCTAAATTATTGTCAATTAACCAGGTCTTCATTTTAGCTAAACAATCAAATTCTGCTTCCCATGTTAATCGCGCTTCATTTTTATAACGTTCGTGACTTCCTGAAGTTGAATGTCCTTGAGGTTGCGTTAATTCTTGAACGTGAATTAATACCGGAACATGCTCTTCACGGGCAATTTGAGTAGCTTTTTGATAGGTTTCTACTAAGGATGGATAATCCCAACCTTTTACTCGTAAAATTTCGTACCCTTTATTATCTGTATCTCTTTGAAATCCTTTTAAAATTTCTGAGATATTTTCTTTAGTAGTTTGATGACGTGCGTGAACTGAAATACCATACTCATCATCCCAAACACTCATGACCATTGGTACTTGTAATACACCAGCCGCATTGATGGTTTCAAAGAATAATCCTTCTGAAGTAGAAGCATTTCCGATTGTTCCCCAAGCTATTTCATTTCCGTTTTTAGAAAAGTTAGTTTGAATAATTCCAGAAACATTTCTGTAAATTTTTGAAGCTTGTGCTAATCCTAATAAACGAGGCATTTGCCCAGCAGTAGGAGAGATGTCTGAACTTGAATTTTTTTGTTCAGTTAAGTTATTCCAATTTCCGTTTTCGTCTAAAGAATGAGTAGCAAAGTGACCGCCCATTTGTCGTCCGGCACTCATGGGATCAAAATTAATATCGGTATGACCATATAAACCAGCAAAAAACTGTTCAATTGTCAACTGTCCAATGGCCATCATAAACGTTTGGTCTCTGTAATAGCCAGAACGAAAATCACCATTTAAAAATGATTTTGCCATTGCTAATTGAGGCACTTCTTTTCCATCGCCAAAAATACCAAATTTGGCCTTTCCGGTTAAGACTTCTTTTCGACCTAATAAGCTACATTCTCTACTAATACGAGCAATCTTATAATCGTTAATGACTTCATTTTTGAAATCTTCAAAAGAGACTACTTCAGATGTAATTGCTTTTTCCATAAACGTTACTACGAAATTGATAATTTAACAAATTTAATTAAATCAGAATTATAAAACAATATGACTGACTTCTTTTTTTTAATTATTACTAATTTATCAAAGGTTTTGGTTTAAAAAAACCAATGAATTCAGTAATAAGGTAGTTACAGTTGTGAATTTCGTAATAAACTCGGTGTTTTTATATTAAAACCATTTTCGGGTAAAAAGTGATACTAAAGTTTTTGGGCTTAAGGTGACTACAAATCTAATTTTTTCGCCATAATTATTGGAGTTTAATTCAAATCCATTGGATGAATAAACGGGTAAAAACAACTCAAAATAATCAGGTACAAGATTTAAGTGCAAACCTGAATCATAAACACATTTTGGATTGCTGTATTTATTTTTCATCATTCCTACATCGCCATAGACTTGAATCCAATTCCAAATATTAAAAGTTGCGTTTATGGTGCTCATCCATTGATTAGCAAATCGATCCTCTAATTTTGATTTGAATCCTCCTTCAGCATACACATATTGCTGGCTGTAAATTCCAGTAGCTTCACTTCGACCTAGTAAATTATAATCAAACATATAATCATTAGGTCGATCTAAACCGAAGCTAAAAAAATCTGATTGAGTACTTCTAAACATGAATGCACCTAAAAAAAAGCGTAAACTTATTTGACGATTGTTTTCAAATAATTTTCGATAGTGAATTTCTGTTGCCACTTTTCCAAACGAATTTGAAATTTGAAGGTCGTTTGAAAAAAAGAAATGCTTTGTACCTTCGGATTGGTAATTACTGTATTTTGCATTGAAAATAGAATAATTTTCGGTGGTTGCGTCAATTGTATATTTTGAAGTATCTCTGTTTATATAGACTTGACGTAATTGAATGAGTTCAGACTTATTTTTGCGTAAATTTTGATCTCTAAATCGGAATTGAATTATTGGAACTAAATTGGTATAAAAAGCATCTGGAGTATAATGAAAACGGGAACCTGTAATTAGATATCTAATATTGTATAATTTTCCTTTTTCTCTAATATTATCTTCAACCATAGCATTAAATTTTCCAACTAGTGTTCCAGTATTTGTGGATAACATAGGAGAGACACTGAAAGTAAACGGTTTATTTAAAATAGATCTGTTATTGATTTTTAAACCTATTGAAACTCCGTCATATGCATTAAATTCCACTTCAGGAACATAAAATATTTGGTTATAATGTGGTTCTTCTAAATCCTTGAAGAAATTTAGTTTAAAGGGTTTGTTGTTGAAAAATAATCGGTTAAATGATTTCCAATTATTGCGTAAATTGTATTCTGGAACTTCATTATTATAATTAAGAACAATTTTATCGGCTCCTAGTCTAGGAATACTAAATGTTGAATCTGTTGAAACATTGTGAATCCACATTTTGTTTACAATGGTATTGTTTTTTAATTGGTATAACGAAATTGGTACATTTGTATTTGTTTTATTAATTATAGTGAGTGAAATGGTATCCTTTGTTTTGGTTACCTTTCCAAATTTATAATCAATTACATCACGTGTTTCTATCATAGTTCTAAAAAACCAATCGATTTTTTTTGGCGTATTTTTCTCTAAAATGGTTTCAAATTGTCTAGCATTTGAGCTAGAATATTGGTTAAGCAACATAAATTCTTTTATGCTTGAATTCACAATTTGATTGCCTAGAAAATTATCCAAATAGTTTAAACTTAAACCTGCTTTGTATTTATTAGCAATTTGTTCGTTAAATTTTATCAATTTGTTTTTAGGCTCATTAAGTGCTTGGTCTAAATTTTTTCGAGCCATTAATATTTGTAAATAATTGTATTGTTGATTGAACGGTAAATTAATGAAATGATACGATTTTAGTAGTTTTAAGTCTGATAAATTGCCTGTCATTTTACTATTTGGATAATATTTTTCGATATAGTTCATCATCAAAAAGACTTGAATTCCGTCATATATCCATGCTTCATTTCTAGGATTCAATTGCAAATTTTCCTTTAAGTAATTGTTTAAATAGGTTTTTAAAATTTTAAGTTCAAATAAAAATTCATCTTGAAACGGACTTAAAATAGCGGGAAGTTGATTGAGGCCATAAAACGGTTGTCGTTGATAATCTTCTTGCGAAATCAGTATTTTATGGGTAAACGATTTTCCAAGTTTTTCAGCCGTAAAACGAGTGATTTTATCAATGAGTTCTGCTTTTTTAGTTTCATTTACTTTAGCATCATCAATTCCACAGCTCACTTCAATGTGTTCATTTTTATAGGTATTAAATGTGCTTTTTGTCTGTAAATAAAGAACTGCTTCCTGCTTATTTGAAGCTTTTAATGAATAATAGTTTTTATCGTCGCTTAAAAGCTGATTTTCTTCATCTAAATTGCTAGATAATTTTAAATGGGATGGTGTTTCTATTTCAATTTCAAAATCGGTTAGCGCATTTGGAATATCGTCTAAATTCTCATTGCTTTGTTGAATAAATTGTTTGTTTTTATATTGGGAAGGTGATAAGTACCAATGTTTTAAAATAAGATTTCCATCTTTATCAAATCCGTATTTCGTGAATTTTTCATTTGGAATTTTAACGGAATATTCTAAAAAGAGGGTTTCTGATTTACAAGGAAGAATAGGCGAATTAAGAATTACTTTTAATAGGTCAATACGTTTGTTTTGTCGTTCCCATCGAATACTATTTTGATGTGCATCAATAATTGATTGAATCTTTGTATAACCTCTATCAATTTCTTTTGCTAAATGAAAAGCGCGAATAAATTCATCTGAAAAATGCAATGCAAGAAGTGAGTTTTTTGAAGAAAAAGCATGATTCCAATCATTGAGAATAATTTCTGATAGCGTATCGTTTGAAATATTATTGTAGGTTAAATACTGCTTTACATGCAATATTTTATTTTCAGCATCAACCACAACATTCATTTTTGAAGAATGCTGAGCGGAAGTTAAACTTGCTATAAAAAAGGCTATAAAAAATGAATATTTTTTTATCAATTTATGTTGCATACAATATGTAGAAGTGTTTTTAATATCAACAAATATTTTATAAAAATAGTTAAAAACAACTATATGAAGTCTTAAAGACACCTTAATATTTCAGGTATTCCCTTGTTTTGAATAAAAATTTGTTAAAAATAGGTATCTTTGATAAAAAATAATACAATATGTTATATCGAATTTTGTGGGCTATTTTTTTATTAACCGGATATTTTTCTTCTGCACAAGTTTTTATTAATGAACTTGATGCCGACAATCCTGGTAGTGATGTTAGAGAGTTCGTAGAGTTGAAATCAAACGTTCCTAATTTTTCCTTAAACGGTTATGTACTTGTTTTTTTTAATGAATCGAATACAGCAAGCTATTATGCTTATGATTTAGATGGTTTTACTACTGATGCAAATGGTATTGCACATTTTGGGAATATTTTAGTTTCACCATCACCCATTGGAACTATTCCAAACAATAAAATACAAAATGGACCTGATGTCGTTGCATTGTATCTTGGTAACGCAACTGATTTTCCAAACACCACATCAACTGGGACTACTGCTACAACTACAAATTTAGTAGATGCAATTGCTTATTCAAATAGTAATACTACCGTAGCCACAAATTTAATGGCACTTTTAAACCTTACGGTAAGTACAGCAGATATTGAAACAACCAATTCTGTCTCAAAGTCAATTCAGCGTAAAAATGATGGTACTTATGAAGTAAAGGCACCAACACCAGGTGTTAATAATGATGGAAGTGGAGTTACCCTCAATTATTTATCAACTTCAATGATTGCTGATAATTTTATTGAAGGCGAACAAATTACAATTCAATTTACTACCACAGCACCCGTTACTTCTAATCTTGTGTTTACATTTACTTTACAAGAAGGAAATTTTACAATTGCAGATTATTCAGGTACAAATGTTAATGCTACCACAGGAGTTGTAACAGTTACTATTTTGTCTGGAACTTCATCTGCTTCAACCATAATTAATTTAACGGATGATCTTGTATTTGAAGGTGATGAAGAAACACATCTTGTTTTATCTACTTTGCCAACGGGTTATGTAAAAAACAATGATAATATTTTCATTCGTATTTATGATAATGATTTTATTGTTCAAAATTTTGGCACTCCGTTAAATCCTACATATGGTAATGTTTCGCCTACCATTCCATCTGGTTATTATGATTCTTTGGAAGGATTATCAGGTGTCGCATTAAAACAAGCCGTTCAAGACATTATTGCAAATCCTTCGGTAGTTAGGTTACATAGTTATGCCGATATTTGGGATATTATTCGAACTGCAGATCAAAATCCAGCCAATTCAAACCAAGTTTGGTGTATGTATATTGAGTCTCCGATGGCAAAAATAGATCAACAAGTGGGAAGTAGTATTGTAGGAAAATGGAATCGAGAACACATTTTTTGTCAATCAAGAGGTGGGTTTGAAGTATCCAGCAATGATTCAGCTGATGGTATTAATTTTTGGAGTTCAACAAGCGCAGCTTCGGTTGTAGATGGTGTTTCTGATGCACATCATATTCGGGTTGAAAATGGCCAAGAAAATTCTTCTCGAAATAATAAAAATTATGGTACAGTAACTTCTCCAACAGTTTACGCCGGACCTTCTAATACACAAGGTTCGTGGCATGGAGATGTAGCACGTGCTTTGTTTTATATGGCAGTTCGTTTTAATGGATTGAATGTTGTAAATGGTGATCCAAGTGAATACTTACCAAGTACAACAACCGCTTCAGGAAATATTGGCGATTTAGCAACTTTACTCAACTGGAATACAACAGATCCAAGAGATGATTTTGAAATGAATCGAAATAATTACATTTATACTTGGCAAATGAATCGCAACCCATTTATTGATCATCCTCTTTTAGCGAATTATATTTTTGGAGCTAATTTTGGGCAACCTTGGTCAGCAAGTTTAACAACACAAAATCCCGTTCAAAATAAAATTGTAGTGTATCCAAATCCAGCTGAAGATTATTTAATTATATCGGGATTAGAAGGTAATGCAATTGCGGAAATTTATACCCTCACAGGTCAGTTGATTCAACGCATCGAATTTGAAAATCAAATAAAACTGAATTTAAATTGCAAAGCTGGAATGTATTTAGTTACAATAACTAATGGCTCACAAATAACCACAAAGAAAATAATTGTAAAGTAAATAAAAAAGTCCTTCGATTTGAAGGACTTTTTTATTAGAAATTAGGTGATAAATTGTATTTTTTATAGAAGTTGTCTAACGCTTCTAATACTTCATCTTCTGAGTCAACCACTTTAATGAGGTTTAAATCATCTGGATTTGCATTTTTCAATTTGTCAATCATAACCGTTTTAATCCAATCTAATAAACCCGACCAAAATTCAGTTCCCACTAAAATAATGGGGAATTTTCCAATTTTCTTTGTTTGAATTAAAGTTACGGCTTCAAATAATTCGTCTAAAGTTCCAAAACCTCCTGGCATTACTACAAAACCTTGTGAATATTTTACAAACATAACTTTTCTTACAAAGAAGTAATCAAAATTTAAGTTTTTGTCTTTATCGATATACGGATTGAAGTGTTGCTCAAAAGGTAATTCAATATTTAAACCAACCGAAGTTCCGCCGCCATGATGTGCTCCTTTATTTCCAGCTTCCATAATTCCAGGACCGCCGCCAGTAATTACACCATAACCTGCTTTACTAATTTTATAGGCAATTTTTTCGGCTAATAAATAATATTTATCTTCTGGTTTTGTTCTTGCTGAACCAAAAATTGACACACAAGGACCTATTCTTCCCATGGTTTCATAACCATTAACAAACTCAGACATGATTTTAAAAATGGCCCAAGAATCGTTTGAGCGTATTTCGTTCCAAGTTTTTTGCTTGAATTTTTCTTGTATTCTGTGATCGTCGTTTTCGTATTGATCTGCTGCCATATTCGTTTCGTTTTAATTTTTAAAAAAGCTTACTAAGATAATTCTTTTTTCAAAAACTGTGCTGTGTAGCTTTTTTTATTTTTTATAATTTCTTCCGGAGTTCCTTTTGCAACCACTTCTCCGCCACCTTTTCCACCTTCATAGCCAATGTCAATTACATAATCGGCTAATTTTACGACATCTAAATTGTGTTCGATGATTAAAACCGTATTTCCCTTATCAACCAACACATTTATAACATCCATTAATACACGAATATCTTCAAAATGTAAACCCGTTGTGGGTTCGTCTAAAATATAAAATGTATTGCCAGTATCTTTTTTAGACAATTCACCAGCTAATTTTATTCGTTGGGCTTCACCACCCGAAAGGGTTGTACTTTGTTGGCCTAAGGTGATATATCCCAATCCAACATCTTGAATGGTTTTTACTTTTCGATAAATTTTTGGAATATTTTCAAAGAATTCTACCGCTTCATCAACTGTCATATTCAATACATCAGAAATCGATTTTCCTTTGTAGCGAATTTCCAATGTTTCTCTGTTAAAACGTTTTCCCATGCACGTTTCACATTCCACATAAACATCGGGTAAAAAGCTCATTTCTATGGTTCTAACACCCGAACCTTCGCAAGTTTCACAACGTCCACCTTTTACATTAAAACTAAATCTTCCTGGTTTATACCCACGAATCATTGCTTCGGGTGTTTGCGTGTACAAACTTCTAATTTCCGAAAAAACATCGGTGTATGTCGCTGGATTGGATCGAGGCGTTCTTCCAATCGGACTTTGGTCGATGTCGATAACTTTATCAATATGTGCTAAACCTTCGATTTTTTTGTAAGGTTGTGGTTTTTTTACCGCATTGAAAAAATGCGCGTTCAATATCGGATACAAGGTTTCGTTTATCAAAGTAGATTTTCCACTTCCCGAAACTCCGGTAACACAAACTAATTTTCCTAACGGAATTTCAATCGATACATTTTTTAAATTATTACCAGTTGCACCAGATAATTTAATGGATTTTCCGTTGCCTTCTCTACGTGTTGTTGGCACTTCAATCTTCATTTTACCATTCAAATATTGTGCGGTAATCGTATCTTCTTTCAATAATTCTGTAGGTGTGCCTTTACTAATGATTTGTCCGCCAAAACGACCTGCTTTCGGACCAATATCAATCACATAATCTGCACGTTCTATCATGTCTTTGTCGTGTTCTACTACAATTACAGAGTTGCCAATATCGCGTAAACTTTCTAATGATTTTATCAAACGCTCGTTATCTCTTTGGTGTAAACCGATACTTGGTTCGTCTAAAATATACAAAACCCCAACCAATTGCGAACCAATTTGCGTTGCCAATCGAATGCGTTGTGCTTCACCACCAGAAAGTGATTTTGAACTTCGGTTTAATGATAAATAATTTAAACCTACGTCTAACAAAAATTGCAAGCGTGCGGTAATTTCTTTAACCACTTCAACAGCTATAACCTTTTGTTTTTCAGATAAATGTTGGTCTAAATCAGCAAACCATTTAGATAATTCGGCGATATCCATTTGTACCAATTCGCCAATATTTTTTCCATTTAATTTAAAGTATAAAGATTCTTTTCTCAAACGTGTACCTTCGCAATCTGGACAATTATTTTCGTCCATAAATTCTTTTGCCCAACGTTTAATGCTTGCCGAATCGGAATTATCGTATTGATTTTTAATGAAGTTTGAAATCCCTTCAAAATCTATTTTATAATCTTTAGTAATTCCCATAACCTTTGATACAACAGAGAATTTTTCGTTTCCACCATACAAAATCATTTCCATGGCTTCTTTCGGAATATCCTCAATAGCATCAGTTATTTTGAAATCATATTTTTGAGCAATAATTTCCAATTGTTTGAAAATCCAAGAACTTTTATATTCACCCAAAGGGGCAAAACCACCATTTTTAATCGATGATTTCGGATTAGGGATAATTTTCTGCAAGTTTATTTCGTTTACAGTTCCTAATCCGTTACAACAAGGACAAGCACCTTTTGGAGAATTGAATGAAAAATTATTGGGTTCAGGATTTGGATATGAAATTCCGGAAGTTGGACACATCAAATTACGACTATAAAAGCGCACTTCTTGACTCTCTTGCTCGATTACCATCATTACGTCTTCACCATGATACATTGCAGTTTTAATACTTTCCGATAAACGTTTATCAGTATCTTCTTCGGTATCAATAGCCATTCTATCGATTACAATTTCAATATCATGCGTTTTGTATCGATCGACTTTCATGCCAAATTCTAAATTCCGAATTTGACCATTCACCCGAACTTTTAAGAAACCTTGCTTGGCAATTTGTTCAAATAATTCACGATAATGTCCTTTACGAGAACGAACAACAGGTGCTAAAATAGAAATTCGTTTTCCGTTAAAATCTTCTAAAATCAGTGACTTAATTTGGTCATCCGAATAAGAAATCATTTTTTCGCCCGTATTATAACTGAAAGCATCAGCTCCTCTAGCATATAACAAACGTAAGAAATCGTAAATTTCTGTAATAGTACCAACAGTTGATCGTGGCGATTTACTGGTGGTTTTTTGTTCAATAGCAATTACTGGCGAAAGTCCGTCGATTTTATCCACATCAGGACGCTCTAATCCACCCAAAAATTGACGAGCATAAGCAGAAAACGTTTCGATATATCTTCGTTGTCCTTCGGCATAAATGGTATCAAAAGCCAATGATGATTTACCAGAACCCGAAAGTCCAGTAATTACTACTAGTTTTTCACGCGGAATGGATACGTCAATATTTTTAAGATTATGGGCTCTAGCTCCAATAATTTCGATAGTTTCTTCAGTTGTGTGTTGCATAATTTATGGCAAAACGCAAAGATACTGATTTCAAAACGATTTTTATAGTAAACAAATGCGAAGAAAAATAAAAAAAGAAAGCATTAAAGTAAACGCTTTCTTTGTCTATTATTGATGTAATCGTTGATGGCTTTTTTTGTGGTTACCCAATTTCTACCTTCTTTATAAGCATCAATTTTGCCTTGCCTTGCTAATAAACTAACATATTCTTGACTGTAAGGTGTATTAGGCTCACTAACAATGCTTGTAATCGATTGATAATCTTCATCATCATCACTTGGAATAGATGTTAAATATATATTAACAGAACGTTCTAAAGCTTGGCACATTAATAACGTTAACTTTTGATAATTACCATTATTAGCTTGGTTTAAAGCGTCGTAATATTTTTTTCTATCATTTTTTAATATGATGGCCGGTGGAAATCCTTTTCGCATGAGTAATAAATTCATTGCTAAACGAACGGTTCTTCCGTTTCCATCAAAAAAAGGATGGATCCAAACCAATTTATGATGAAATATTGTAGCCAATTCAATATCATTCAATTGCAACGGATTTTCGTTTACAAACTGAATCAATTCATCTAATAAATCAGAAACTTTATTAGCATTTGGAGGAATGAAATTTGCACCAGTAATTCTTACGCCAGCGTTTCTAATTCTTCCCGCAAAATCATCTTCAATTGTTCTTAATACCAAACCATGAAGCGACAAAATATCAATACTTCTAAGGATGTAATCATCATTAATAATTTGATACAAATAATTAATGGCGTGCTCGTGATTTTTTACTTCAAAATGCTCTCTCAATGATTTTCCTTTCACAGTGATACCATCTTGAAGCACCATTTGTGTTTCTCGAAGTGAAAGCGTGTTACCTTCAATACTATTAGAATTATAAGTCCATTCAATTGAAAGGGATTCTTTAATTTTTGAAATTGCCGAATAGGGAAGTGGTCTGTTTTGATTGAGCACAGCGAGTTTATCATACAATCTTTCGAAAGTTGATTGAAATTCTTTTCGATATGATAGATCAATATTCCACATGGTTTTTATATTTCAACCACAAAGGTATTAATATCGGATAAAATAAAAAAATATTTTATCCGATATTTAAATTTTTGACAATTGATTTTATATGTTTAGATGTTGGAATTTGGAATTTTAGTTATTGGAATTTACCTTGTAATTGAGCTTAATTAGTTCTTGTACTTGGTTTACTCAATTATCATAGATTTCAAGCGGTGTCTGTATTTTTCTAATACGAGATGTTTGTGGATAAATCCAAGAAAGATTCCATCTTTTAATATGGGGAGTACTTTACAATCAGAAGTATCAAATTTATCCATTATGGTTTCTAAGGTTTCATCGTAGAAAATGATTTCTTTAGGAGGTTGCATTATTTCCTCGACAGCGGTATATTTAACTTTAAATGCTGAAAATACAATTGGACGAATGTCATTCAATACAATTAATCCGATTAAATGATTGTCATTGTCTAAAACAGGGAAGAAATGTTCGTCTGATTCTTGAATTTTTTGTACCAATTCCTCTAAACTATTACTCAATGAAATTGGTTGATAATCAGTTTGAATTAATTTTGAAACGTCAATAGAATTAAGAATATTGGTGTCTCTATTATCGGTGAAAACTTCGCCCTTATCGGCTAAATTTTTGATATCAAAAGAATAGGGTTCAAAACGTTTAGAAATAGCAAAACTTACCGAAGATACAATCATTAACGGAACCATTAAGTTATAACCTCCAGTAATCTCTGCAATAAGGAATATAGCTGTTAATGGTGCATGAAATAATCCGCTTAGTACTCCTGCCATTCCTACAAGCGTAAAGTTTCCAACAGGTAATTTTGATAGTCCTAAAATGTTAACGAAATAAGCCACACAAAACCCTAAATAAGATCCTACAAATAAAGAAGGTGCAAAATTTCCGCCATTACCTCCAGCCCCAAGTGTAAAACTAGTTGCATATACTTTAATTAACATCGTGGCACTTACAAACAGTAATAGAATCCATTTAGAATCTTTAAAGGGTTCAAAAAAAGTATTTTGCACTAACTTTTCAGGATTATTATCTGCTAATAGTTTAATACTTTCATACCCTTCACCAAATAGAGAAGGAAATAAGAAGATCAATATCCCAAGAATTCCAGCCCCAAAGAATGCTTTGTTAATGTAGTTGAATTTTAATTTGGAAAAAAGATGTTCAATTTTCCTGAAAGTTCGTGCATAATTAATGGAAACAAAACCGCTTAAAATTCCTAAAACAACATAATAGGGTAAATTATGAAAATCAAAAAATTGTACTTTTTTAAAGGAAAATAAAACATCTTCATTTAGCATTATTGTTGAAACTAATGCTCCAGTGGCAGCACTAATCATTATTGGAATGAAGGCTGTAATGCTAATTTCGGTTAAAACAACTTCTATTGCAAATAATACGCCGGCAATTGGAGCGTTAAAAGCCGCGCTTATTCCTGCAGCAACACCACATGCTAATAATAATGTTCGGTCTTTATAACTAAGTCTGTAATTTTGTGCATAATTACTACCAAAAGCCGCTCCTGTAATGGTAATAGGCGATTCTAATCCGGCACTACCTCCCATGCCTACAGTAAACGAGCTTGTAATTATTTGTGCAAACATTTGTTTTCGAGGCATAATACCACGTTTTTTTGCCACAGCATACATGATTTGAGCCGTACCTTTTTCAATGGAACCATCAAGTACTTTTTTGATTATGATTACAGTGATGATAATTCCAATAATAGGTAAAGTACTGTTGCTAAAAGGAAGATGAAAAACTTCATCTAGTTTTTGAGAAGATTTGAATACCCAATGGGCAAAAGACTTTAAAATAATTACTGCTAATGCAGAGGAGATACCAACTAAAATGCACGATAAGTATATGAATTGACGAGGAGTAAGAACTGATTTCAAAATAAAAATCATTCCTTCAAGTTTCCTAAAACTTTTACTTAAAAATCTTTTAAATAGAAAGAATTTGTTTTTTGGCATTGTTAGAAAATATTATGCTAAAATAAATATTTTAAGTTTAAAAATAAAAATGGTTCTATATCAAATATTTTGGTGTTCCAAAAAAAATCCGCAAAATCTTAAGATACTGCGGAAATTTTTATTTTCATTACAATTTGTCAGACTTTTTGACTATTTTTTCTATACGATCATCTAAATCTTTCATAAGTTCTTCAAGAGCACTTTCGCACATAGGTAAAATTTTATTTGGTTCTAATACGGGAATACCTTTTACCATGAAACCTGTTTTTTTAGATTGTTCGCTCTCGTTAATGACCCATACTTTATTACCTGTTTTGTCATAAAGTGCTATGCGGGCATAAACTTTCATTTTTACAGTAGCTGTGCCCCCAATTCCAAAGCCTTTGACTAATGAAAAATGTATACGGGTCATCATTACTCCATCTGCTTTATCTTTAAAAATTGTAGCTATACCTTCTTCGTTAGATTTTCCAAACATACCTTCGTATATTTCTTTATAGCCTGGGTAGTTTAACAAACTAAAAGCTGTTTGGTTTTCTTTTTCGCCTAATTTTGGTTCAAAATCTTTGTATGCTTGAATATTAATTACTTCATTTTCAGGTAGTAGTGCAAAAGGAAACTTCTTAGAATAACTATCAAAAAAAGCAGTATGGTATTTTTCTAAAATAGGTGTAAGGTTAAAATTAGGATCATTTTTTAAATCTAAAATTTTGTCTGCTACTGCTTTTACACCATTGAGCCCCAAGTCTGTTACATCAACGGTTTTGTCTGTTGAAAATGATACTACAGCTACTTTTTTTTCTGTTTTGGTTTGTGCATAAAACTCGGTGCTAATACTACTAAGACTTAATAATATTAAAAATACATTTACTTTTTTCATTTTTTTGGTTTATTAATTTATTTTTAAATGATTGGTTTATTAAAACTATTTTACGAAAGTACTTGAATTAATTTTAAAAATAATAAAATTATTCAAAATCAATCATTTTTTGTTTGCAGGAATCGGATAAAACATCAAAGAAAAGGAAAAATTCCGATTCAAATTCGTAGTAGAAATATTTTAATTCTACTACCGCTTCGTGCATCGCAACTCTATGGTGTGTTTTGTAATCCATTTGTAAAAGAATTTTTTCAATTCCGGTTAGTGAAGCATAACTTTCAAACCAATTTTGAGCTACTAAATAAGGAGCAATTTTCTTGGTTTTTTCTGGAAGTAGATCAAGATTATTTTCCAATATTTCATAAAAATTTTTCGAAAAATCCGGTAGCGAAATAGACGAATATTTTTTCCAGTTTTTCGCTAAAAAATGATCATATAAAATATCCATAATTACCCCCGAATAATGGCCATATTTTTTATGTAATCGATGCTTACTTTGTCTGTAAATAGGATGTGCATCAGTAAAAGAGTCAATGTGTCGATGTAATAAAATTCCAAACTTTAACTCTTTATCATAATTTAGATATTGGTTGCCTTTGACGCTATCGGCCATAAAATTACCAACTTTTATCAAATCATTTGAACCAGACAAATAAACATGAGCCAGATAATTCATTTTAGTACATTCTTTTTGTAAATATAAAAAAAAATAGTCGTGTATGTGTCACTTTGCCAACTACATCTTTTATATTTGTAGTTTAAAATTAATTTGTAAAAAATGACATTAATAAAATCGATATCTGGAATCAGAGGAACTATAGGTGGAGCAGTAGGAGATAACTTAACGCCAGTCGATGCTGTAAAATTTGCATCGGCATACGGTTCATTTTTAAAAATAAGACACGCTTCAAAGGGAAATGAACGATTAAAAGTTGTTATTGGTCGTGATGCACGAATTTCAGGGCCAATGATTCATAATTTAGTTATGAATACTTTGGTTGGTTTAGGAATTGATGTTATTGATTTAGGCTTATCAACTACACCAACGGTTGAGATTGCAGTACCACTTGAAAAAGCGGATGGTGGTATTATTTTAACCGCTTCTCATAATCCAAAACAATGGAATGCTTTGAAATTACTTAATGAAAAAGGCGAATTTTTAAGCGGAAAAGAAGGTGAATTAATTTTGGAAATTGCAGAAAAGGAAGCATTTGATTTTTCTGATGTCGATAATTTGGGAGAAGTAACTGAGAATAATGCCTATATGGATATTCATATTGATGAAGTACTTGAATTACCTTTGGTTAATGCTGATTTGGTAAAAACCAAAAAGTTTAAAGTGGTTGTAGATGGTGTCAATTCGTCGGGAGGTATAATTATTCCTAATTTATTAGAACAAATGGGCGTTGATGTGGTTAAATTATATTGTGAACCTAATGGTCATTTTCCACACAATCCAGAACCATTAAAGGAGCATTTAGGTGATATATGCCAATTAGTTGTTGCAGAAAAAGCCGATTTTGGAATAGTAGTGGATCCAGATGTGGATCGTTTAGCGTTTATTTCTAATGATGGAGAAATGTTTGGCGAAGAATATACTTTGGTGGCTGTTGCCGATTATGTTTTATCAAAAACTCCAGGAAATACCGTTTCAAATATGTCTTCTTCTCGTGCCTTAAGAGATATTACCGAAAAACATGGAGGAAGCTATCAAGCCAGTGCTGTGGGAGAAGTAAATGTAGTCGAATTAATGAAGAAAACCAATGCAATTATTGGCGGCGAAGGAAATGGAGGGATTATTTATCCATCTTCACATTATGGACGCGATAGTATGGTTGGTGTGGCTTTGTTTTTAACCTATTTAGCCGAACAAGATAAAACGGTGGCCGAAATTAGAGCAAGTTATCCGCAATACTTTATGAGTAAAAATAAAATTGAATTGACGCCTCAAATTGATGTAGATAATGTGTTGGCTTCCTTAACTAATAAATATAAATCCGAAAATATCACAACAATTGATGGTGTAAAAATTGATTTTCCTACCGAGTGGGTGCATTTAAGAAAATCAAATACGGAGCCTATAATTCGTATTTATACTGAAGCGCCCACACAAAACGAAGCAGATGTTTTAGCCGAACGTTTTGTAAAGGAATTAAAAGAGATAGCAGGAATATAAATTATAAAAAAGAGTAACTCGGGTTACTCTTTTTTTATTCAATAAATTTAAGAATAGTTTCGATTACTGCTGGATCACCAACAATTTTGCGATGTCCTAATCCTTCGGTAATTAATAATTCAGAATGTGTCAAATGTTTTTCAATATGAAATGCTGAATTAACCGAAACATCACCATCATTTTGATCATGTATTACAAGAACAGGAATCTGAACCATTTGCGCTGCTTTATAAGCTGAATAATCATCCATTTTTCCTCCAAATTTGGTTTCAAAATGATCTTTTAAACGCAAACCATATTCAGGTTTAAGTTTTAAATTTTTAACAAAATCATCAATGATATCTTGAATTACATCGCCGCTTCCAATGGTTACCGCTTTTTTTACGGCTAAATTTTGTTTTATTGCATTCAAAACCGACATACCGCCTAATGAGTGACCTATAGCATATTCAAATGGGCCATATTTTTGTTCCATTTCTAATATAGATGCAATAAATTCGGGCATAATTGAAAAATTACCTTTCGATTTTCCATGCGCTGGAGCATCAAAACTATACACCATAAAACCTTGTTCAAGTAAGGTATCAGCTATTTTTACTAATTGAGTGCCTCTACCAGACCAGCCGTGAACTAGTAAGACTTTCTTATCACTTGAACCATATTGATACACCACAATTTCTTTATTTATTTTTGGAACAAACAACGGAAACTGTTGGCTATTTTGATTCATACCCAATTCTCGTTTTGGCATTTTGTGGCGCATAGGTGTTGTGAATAATTTTGCAGCATATAAAGTGGCTAATTTTGGAGAAAAAGCTTGCAAAAATTGAGCTATTCCAATAATGATTTTTGGAATTTGTTGAGTTATAATTAGTTGGTTTTTATGATTAGGCATGCTATTTGTTTTTTACGCAATTTACAATTATTATAACGGATTAAAATGTTATTTTAACAAAAAATTACCGAAATAAAAGTGTAATTATTTAGAGAATCTATCATGAATAAACATAATATTAAGTAAATTTGTAATCAAATATAAATAAAAAATGTTCCGATGAAAAACAGTCTAAAATTTTCAATTTTAATTGTATTTATTCTTTTATTCTCTTGTGCTAAAAACCCGTTTACCGGAAAAAGCACAATGGCTTTTGTACCTAATAGTCAAATTTTTCCTTCTGCTTTTCAGCAATACAATCAATTTTTATCAGAAAATAAAGTGGTTAAAGGAACTACTGATGCTAAACGAATTGAAAATATCGGGTTTAAAATTAAAACGGCTGCAGAACGTTATTTAACAGCAAACGGCAAACCAGACTATTTAAAAGACTATCAATGGGAATATAAGTTGGTAGAAAGTAAAGAACTTAATGCGTGGTGTATGCCTGGTGGTAAAATTGTTTTTTATACCGGAATTTTACCTGTTTGTAAAGACGATGCAGGTATAGCTGCTGTAATGGGGCATGAAGTAGCGCATGCATTAGCAAATCATGGACAACAACGAATGAGTGCTGGTTTATTACAACAAATAGGTGCTGTTGGCGCTGCTGTAGCGGCTGAAAAATATACACCAAAATATCAAAACGAAGCCATGCAAGCTTATGGTGCGGGTTCGCAAGTGTTAGGAGTATTGCCATTTAGTAGAAGTCACGAGAGTGAAGCTGATATGATTGGATTAACATTAATGGCTATTGCAGGTTATGACCCTATTAATGCGGTTAAAGTTTGGGAACGCATGTCTGAACTTTCGAAAGGAAAAACACCACCTGAGTTTTTAAGTACACACCCAAGTAACGAAACGCGTATAAAAGAATTAACGGCTTTATTGCCTCAGGCTAAAGCCGAAGCTGCAAAATTCGGTGTTACTTTTAAATAACTAAATAAAATACTATATTTGAATCCCAACTTAACACGTTGGGATTTTTTAATATATGAAAAATTTAGAAAAGGGATCTCCTAAATTAATGCAGGCTTGGGCTTTTTACGATTGGGCAAATTCGGTGTATACTTTAGTAATTGCTTCAACCATTTTTCCAATATATTACGGTGCCTTGTTTAGACAAAAAGGAATCGAAGAAATTCAACTTGCTGGTTTCACATTTCAAAGTGATGCACTAATTCCTTATGTAACCGCCATTGGATTTTTAATAATTGCTATTATTTCACCACTACTTTCTGGTATAGCCGATTATTTAGGAAATAAGAAATTTTTCTTGCAATTTTTTTGTTATCTCGGTTCAATTTCCTGCATAAGTTTGTATTTTTTCTCATTAGAAAATATAGTCATGAGTCTGTTAATTTATTTACTAGCATTAATAGGTTTTTGGGGAAGTTTAGTGTTTTATAATTCGTATTTACCAGATATTGCTCCTAAAGAAGAACAAGATCGTATCAGTGCTAAAGGCTATAGTTTAGGTTATATAGGAAGCGTTATTTTATTGCTTATTTGTTTAGCGATGGTTCTATTAGTTGATGAAAGTAAAGCCATTCAAATGATGCGCTATTCTTTTGTTTTAGTAGGAATATGGTGGATTGGTTTTAGTCAGTACACTTACTATTACTTGCCAAATCATAGAAATGATAAGAAATTACACGTAAATATTATTTTTAACGGCTTTAAAGAATTGAATAAAGTTTGGCAACAAATTAAACACATCATAGCACTTAGACGTTATTTAGGAGCGTTTTTTGTATACAGTATGGCGGTGCAAACTATAATGATCATCGCCGCCTATTTTGGAGAAAAAGAAGTAAATTGGGGAAGTGATAGCAAACGAACAATTGGCTTAATCGTCAGTATTTTAGTCATTCAATTAGTAGCCATTTTTGGTGCCTGGATCACTTCAAAATTGGTTTCAAAATATGGAAACATCAAGGTATTGATAGTGTTAAATTTTTTGTGGATTTGCATCTGTACGTATGCTTATTTTGTAATTACACCTAATGATTTTTACATAGCTGTATTTTGTGTGGGATTAGTAATGGGAGGGATTCAATCTTTGTCTCGCTCTACTTATTCCAAGTTGATTCCAACAAATGCAAAAGACACTACCTCTTTTTTTAGTTTTTATGACGTAGCTGAGAAAATAGGCATTGTTATAGGGATGTTAACGTATGGTTATATTGCTGATATCACCGGTCGCATTCAAAACGCTATTTTATTTTTAATTTTATTTTTCATTGTAGGATTACTTTTACTCCTTAGAGTACCAAAAAATAAAATTTAGTTTTTATATTTGAAGACTTAATTTATTAATTTATTAATTTATGAAACCAATAAAACGCATCTCATTTTTATTTTTAATTGCTATATCATTTATTTTGAATTCTTGCAGCAATGAACCTATTGATCCAGCTATCGATCCAAGCGCTAATAATGGTAGTTCTTCTGGTGTGTTAAGATGGAGCTGTAAAGTTGATGGAGTATTACATGAATGGAGTGGTGTTTTTGGTGCTTCATCAGGTTTGAGTAACTATGCTAAGGACGATCAAAACCCAACAGATGGAAATCCAAATGGTCAATTAATACTATCGAATAATGATGTTACTTTTACTTTTATACTTCCAACAGTTAACACTGGGAATTTTAACTTAAATGGAAGTAGCGAAAACAATGGTGGTGCACTAACACTGTCTGCCACTACAAGTTACGGAACGGTTGGTGGCCAATCAATTTCAGTAAATATTACAGAATTATCGAACAATACAGCAATCACAGGTGATTTATCAGGTCGTGTTAAGGGAACATTTTCTGGTTCAATGAGACAAGTAGGAAGTTTACAAACGATTACAATTACTGAAGGTTCTTTCGAAGCAATTAGAATGCAATAATATTCATAAAACAATTTTATTATCCCGAATTATGTTCGGGATTTTTTATGGCACACATCTTGAAATATCTTTGCAAGACTTGCTGTGTTTTTATTGTTTATTAATTTGATATTCAATACATTATAATTTTAATTCTCAGCTTTCTTTTAAAATTTTACAATTATTTACTGACAAAAAGACCCTTTTATAAATATGCCACATCACAAAATACTAGCACTTGACAATTTGTCACTTCAAGAAATGGATCCCGATTCGGAATTGATTCCACTAATGACTCCCGAAGACGAGGAGGAAATGAATAATGAAGCGTTGCCTAAAGATATTGCTATTCTTCCGTTACGAAATATGGTTTTATTTCCAGGTGTTGTAATTCCTATTACCGCCGGAAGAGATAAGTCGATCAAATTAATCAACGATGCCAATGCTAAAGGAAAAATCATTGGAGTCGTAGCACAAAAGGATGAAAATGTAGAAGAGCCAACGACAAATGATATCCATCACATTGGCACGGTTGCACGAATTATGCGGGTTTTAAAAATGCCCGATGGTAATATTACAGTAATTCTTCAGGGAAAAAAACGTTTCGAAATTGAAGCTTTTACGCAAGAAGAACCTTATTTTAGAGCAACCATCAAAGAAGTGGCTGAGGAACGTCCTGATGCTAAAAATGTTGAATTCAAAGCAATTATTGAGTCGATAAAAGAGTTGGCAATTCAAATTATTAAGGAAAGTCCAAGCATTCCTACCGAAGCAACTTTTGCGATTAAGAATATAGAAAGCAATCCGTTTTTAATCAATTTTGTGTCTTCAAACATGAATCTTTCAGTTGAAGAAAAACAACAATTGTTAACAATTAAAAACTTAAAAGACAGAGCATTAGAAACACTTCGATTTATGAATTTAGAGCTTCAAAAATTAGAAGTTCGTAATGATATTCAATCTAAAGTTCGATTTGATTTAGACCAGCAACAACGCGAGTATTTCTTGCAGCAACAAATGAAAACCATTCAGGAAGAATTGGGTGGTGTTTCTTATGAAGCCGAAATTGAAGAAATGCGTGCCAAAGGTCTAAAGAAAAAATGGGATGATAAAACAGCAAAACATTTCGAAAAGGAATTGTCTAAATTGCAGCGTACGAATCCAAACTCACCTGATTTTGGTATTCAGCGTAACTATATTGAACTTTTTTTAGAATTACCTTGGAACGAATTCACCAAAGATAATTTCGATTTAAAACGTGCACAGAAAATTCTCGATAGAGACCATTATGGACTAGAAGATGTTAAGAAACGCATCATCGAACATTTAGCGGTTTTAAAGTTGCGAAACGACATGAAATCGCCTATTCTGTGTTTATACGGACCTCCAGGTGTGGGAAAAACCTCTATTGGAAAATCGGTTGCCGAGGCTTTAGGAAGAGAATATATTCGTATGTCTTTAGGAGGATTGCGTGATGAAGCGGAAATTCGTGGTCACCGTAAAACCTATATTGGTGCGATGCCAGGGCGTATTTTGCAAAACATAAAAAAAGCAAAAACGTCAAATCCGGTGTTTGTGTTAGATGAAATTGATAAATTATCAATGAGTCATAACGGCGATCCATCTTCTGCCTTGTTAGAAGTTTTAGACCCAGAGCAAAATAAAGAGTTTCATGACAATTTCTTAGAATTGGGGTATGATTTATCTAAAGTAATGTTCATCGCTACATCAAATAGCTTGTCAACCATTCAGCCTGCTTTGCGCGATCGTATGGAAATCATCGAAATGACGGGGTATACTATTGAAGAAAAAATCGAAATAGCTAAAAATCACTTATTGCCTAAACAGTTGAAAGAACATGGTTTATCGGCAAAAGATTTGCAAATTGGCAAAAAACAATTGGAAAAAATTGTAGTTGGTTATACCAGAGAATCAGGTGTTCGTGGTTTAGAGAAAAAAATTGCTCAAGTAGTGCGCCATGCAGCAAAATCGATTGCTATGGAAGAAACTTATAATGTAAAAGTATCGGATGTAGATATTTTAACCGTGTTGAAATCGCCTCGTATGGAGCGTGATAAATATGAAAATAATGAAGTAGCTGGTGTAGTTACAGGTTTAGCCTGGACATCGGTTGGTGGCGATATTTTGTTCATAGAATCATTGATTTCCAAAGGAAAAGGCACTATGACCATGACTGGAAATTTAGGTACGGTTATGAAAGAATCGGTGACGATTGCTTTAGAATACATTCGTTCAAATGCAGAACAATTAGGCATCGATCCAGAAGTATTAAATCAGTACAATATCCATATTCACGTCCCAGAAGGAGCCACTCCAAAAGACGGACCAAGTGCGGGTATTGCTATGTTAACCTCTATGGTATCTTCTTTTACGCAAAAACGAATTAAGAAAAGCATTGCCATGACGGGCGAAATTACGTTGCGTGGAAAAGTATTACCAGTAGGCGGAATTAAAGAAAAAATATTAGCAGCAAAACGTGCCAATATAAAAGAAATCATCTTGTGTAAAGATAACAAACGTGATATCGAAGAAATTAAACCCGATTATATTGAGGGGTTAACTTTTCATTACGTTGATAAAATGAGCGATGTTTTGGTCATTGCCATCACTTCTCAAAAAGTAAAAAACGCAAAAGAGGTAACGTCTAAAAAGTAATCTTAAATAATAGAATTAAAAGAGAGTGTATCTAAAAGTTAGTGGTATGTCATTCCGAATTTATTTCGGAATCTATAAAGATTAAAAATCAAATATTTATAGAAGCTGAAACGAGTTCAGCTTGACAAATCAAGACTCTTAGATACACTCTCCTTTTTTTGTTTCCTAATCAATATAATTTTATCTTCGCACTTGCGTTATCATTAAGTTAACACGGCAAAATGCAACAAAAAACGATATTATTTTTTTTCTGCTTCCTTTCGGCTCTTTCATACAGTCAAATAGGAGGTAAGTATGTATATCAGTTTTTAAATTTAGCACAATCGCCTCGTCAAGCCGCATTAGGAGGTAAAACAGTCACTGTAGTTGATTATGATGTCAATCAGGCGTTTTATAATCCGGCAACGATTAATGGAAAAATGAGCAATCGCTTATCGGCAAATTATGGCAACTATTTTGGCGAAGTAACGTATGGAACCGCTGCTTATGCCTATACGTATGATCAGCATGTGCAAACATTTCACGCCGGAATCAGTTATATCAATTATGGTACTTTTGAAGGAAGAGATGAGCTAGGAAATCTGACCAATAATTTTACAGGAAGTGAAGCAGCTTTGTCGATGGGTTATGCTTATAATATTCCTTGGACTGAGGTATATTTGGGTGCTAATGCTAAATTGATTTCGTCTACCTTAGAAACCTATAATTCATGGGGTGCTGCAGTAGATTTAGGGCTTTTGTATGTTGATACTAAAAACGATATCAATTATGGGTTGGCCATTCGTAATATTGGTGCACAAATTACGCCGTATGCCGAAACGCGTGAAAGACTACCGCTTTCAATCGATGCGGGAATTTCACAATTATTAGAAAATGTACCGATTCGATGGCACATGACCTTTGAGAATTTACAGCAATGGAATATAGCTTTTTCCAATCCAAATAGAGCTGAAACCAGTTTAGATGGCAGCACTCAAGAAGAGAAAGTTTCGTTTTTTAATAATGCCCTTCGTCATGTGATTTTGGGTGCCGAATTATTTCCAGAGAAAGGATTTAATATTCGAATAGGTTATAATTTCAGAAGAAGTGAAGAATTACGAATTATAGAGCAACGTCATTTTTCCGGAATATCGGTAGGTTTCGGAATACGTTTCGGAAAAGTAAAATTAGATTATTCCTATTCCCGATATACCGTGGCAGCCAATTCTAGTTTGTTTGGCTTGATGATTGATTTGAATTAGAGTAGGGAGTTTGGAGTGATTAGTGAGGAGTGAATACTTAAATGAACTTTATTATATACAAAGTATTACTAAAAAAAAACTTATATGACTTATATGTTTAAAAAAAGTCAATAGATTAAATAATATAAAACTTAGCGCCTTAGCGTTTTTGTGGCAAAAAAATATGAAAAAAATTACCATAGCAATAGACGGTTTTTCGTCAACCGGAAAAAGTACTTTAGCAAAACAATTAGCTGCAGCATTAGGTTACGTATATGTAGATACAGGAGCCATGTATCGGGCAGTAGCCTTTTTTGCCATGCAACACCATTTGGTTTCCGAAACGCATTTAGATAAATCGGGTTTGATAGCTGAATTACCAAATATCAATTTACGCTTTCAATTCAATCCTACACTAGGATTTGCCGAGATGTATTTGAATAACGAAAACATTGAAACGCAAATTAGGACCATTGAAGTGTCTCGCATGGTAAGTAAAGTAGCCGAAGTATCTGAAGTGCGTGCCAAATTAGTAGAACAGCAGCAAGCTATGGGCAAAGACAAGGGTATTGTAATGGACGGAAGAGATATAGGAACCGTGGTTTTTCCAGAAGCCGAACTCAAATTATTTATGAACGCCAGTTCAAAAACCAGAGCCCAACGCCGTTTTGATGAATTAATGGAGAAAGGTCAACAGGTTACTTTTGAAGAAGTATTACACAACGTAGAAGAACGCGATTACATTGATACCCATAGAGACGATTCGCCCTTAGTAAAAGCAGCAGATGCTATTGAAATTGACAATTCTGCGATGAGCAAAACCGAACAGTTTGAATTGGTTTTGAAGTTGGTGAAAGAGAAAATATAAAAAATCCGATCTGCTTTCACAAATCGGATGTATTCTATTTTTTAAAATCTATTTTCTTTATTCTAAAGACTATAAGTGAATTACTTCACCATAAGCCTCAGCAACAGCTTCCATAACCGCTTCACTCATCGTTGGGTGTGGATGCACTGCTTTTAAGATTTCGTGTCCAGTAGTTTCTAATTTACGCGCTACAACCGCTTCTGCAATCATATCGGTAACGCCTGCACCAATCATATGACAACCTAACCATTCGCCATATTTAGCATCAAAAATTACTTTTACAAATCCGTCAGGTGTTCCAGCAGCTTTTGCTTTTCCTGAAGCTGAGAATGGGAATTTACCAATTTTTAATTCGTATCCTTTTTCTTTCGCTTGTTTTTCAGTTAATCCTACCGATGCAATTTCAGGTGTTGCATACGTACAACCTGGAATATTTCCATAGTCTAATGCTTCTACGTGTAAACCTGCAATTTTCTCTACACACAAAATACCTTCTGCCGAAGCAACGTGTGCTAACGCTTGTCCAGGGGTTACATCACCAATGGCGTAGTATCCTGGAACATTTGTTTGGTAGTATGCGTTTACTAATATTTTATCTCTATCGGTAGCAATACCTGTTTCTTCTAATCCGATGTTTTCAATGTTGGTTTTAATTCCCACAGCTGATAATAAGATATCGGCTTCTAAAACTTCTTCCCCTTTTGCGGTTTTAACGAAGGCTTTAACGCCTTTTCCAGCAGTATCAATTCGTTCCACAGAAGCATTAGTCATGATGGTAACACCTGCTTTTTTCATAGAACGTTCCATTTGTTTTGAAATGTCTTCATCTTCTACCGGAACAATGTTAGGCATGAATTCTACAATCGTAACTTCAGTTCCCATAGCATTATAAAAATGCGCAAATTCAACTCCAATAGCACCCGAACCTACCACAATCATTTTCTTTGGTTGTTCTGGTAACGTCATTGCTTGGCGGTAACCAATTACTTTTTTACCATCTTGTGGCAGGTTAGGCAATTCGCGAGAACGCGCTCCTGTTGCAATGATAATATGATCTGCCGAGTATTCTGTTACTTTACCATCGGCAGCTGTTACATCTACTTTTTTGCCTGGTTTAATTTTTCCAAAACCATCAATAATATCAATTTTATTTTTCTTCATTAAGAATTGAACCCCTTTGCTCATTCCGTCGGCTACATCACGAGAACGTTTTACTACCGCGTTGAAATCTTTATCAAAGTCTTTAATGGTTAATCCATAATCTGAAGCATGTTTTAGGTAATCAAAAACTTGAGCCGATTTTAATAAAGCTTTCGTTGGGATACAACCCCAATTCAAACAAATTCCACCCAAACTTTCTTTTTCAATTACAGCTACTTTGAACCCTAATTGCGATGCTCTAATAGCAGTTACATAACCACCAGGACCACTTCCTAAAACAATGATATCGTATTTCATTAGTATAAAATTTTTCAGTTTTATTTATAAGTTGCGAATTTAAGGAATTATTTTTTATGTTGTAACGCAAAGTTCGCAAAGTTTTACGCAAAGAAAAACAAAGGGAATCTGTAAATCTTAACCACAAAGGGCACAAGGAAAGCAAGAGGAACACAAAATCTGCGATAATCAGTTCAATCCGAGTTATCCGCGTTCTAAAACCTGAAACCTGAAACTTGAAACTTGAAACTATTCCACTTCAACCGCAAATTGAGAATCATATAGTTTTTTATAAAAGCCATCCGAATGGGCTAATAATTCTTGATGCGTGCCTTGTTCCACAATTTGACCTTTGTCCATGACAATAATTTTACTGGCATTGACAATAGTTGCCAAGCGGTGTGCAATAACAATCGAAGTTCGGTCTTTGGTAATGGTTTCGGTTGCTTTTTGTATTAATTCTTCCGAATGCGTATCAATAGAAGAGGTGGCTTCATCTAAAATTAAGATACTTGGATTACTGACATAAGCTCTCAAAAAGGCAATCAATTGGCGTTGGCCCGAAGAAAGCATGACGCCGCGTTCTTTTACATTATAATCATAGCCTTCGGGTAAACTCATAATGAAATCGTGAACCCCTATTTTCTTAGCGGCAACAATTACTTCTTCGCGGGTTATGTTTTCATTATGAAGCGTAATATTGTTATAAATACTATCGGAAAATAAGAAAACGTCTTGCAATACAATAGCAATTTGCTTGCGAAGACTGTCTAACGTATAGTCGTTGATGTTTCGGTTATCAATGGTAATTGTGCCCGAATTAATTTCGTAAAAACGATTCAATAAATTAATTATGGTCGATTTTCCAGCGCCTGTGCTTCCCACAATAGCAATGGTTTCGCCGGGTTGAACTTCTAAATTAATGCCTTTTAAAACCTCTTCATCTTTGATATAACTAAAGCGCACGTCTTTTAATTGAATAGTACCTTTAAAATGCGATGCTTCAACAGTGCCGTTATCTTGTACATTGTCTTCGGTATCTAAAATTTCAAAAACCCGATCGGCGGCTACAATCCCCATTTGCATCACGTTAAATTTATCAGCAATTTGACGTAATGGGTTAAAAAGCATGTTAATTAACATTGTGTAAGCAAATAAATCGCCAATGCTGCTATGATTTGCACCGCTAATAATTGATATTCCTGCCGAATAAACAATAGCGCCAAGGGTTAAAGACGAAACAATATCGGCAATAGGGAAGAAGATGGAGTTGTACAAAATGTTTTTCAACCAAGCGACATTGTGTTTTTGATTGATTTCTTTAAACTTTTCCAATTCAATGTTTTCACGATTGAATAATTGTACAATTTTCATTCCGGTTAAACGTTCTTGAACAAAGGTGTTTAGATTAGCCACTTCATTTCGAACGTCATTAAACGCTACTTTCATTTTCTTTTGGAAAATATCGGTAGCAAAAATTAAAATAGGCATCGCAGCTAAAACAATGAGCGATAATTTCCAGTTCATAAAGAACATAATGGCTAAAATTACAATCATTTTCAACACATCACTCACAATCATGAACAACCCTTGACTGAAAATACTGGCAATAGATTCAATATCGGAAACCGAACGGGTAACTAATTTCCCTACCGGTTCCATATCAAAATACTTCATTTTAAACGAAGTAATGTGTTTAAAAAGTTTATCTCGTAAGTCTCTAATAATGTCTTGTCCTAACCAGTTGGCCCAATACGTAAAATAAAATTGTGCTAAAACTTCGAGTAATAATACTACGGCCATAATGACAACATAAACCAATAATCCGTGTTTGTCTTCGGGTTTAATATATTCGTCAACGGTTTGTTTCAATAAATAAGGTCGGGCAGCAGCGAAAATTGATAGTAATATTGCCCAAACAATTACCCAATTGAACCTTTTTTGATAAGGTTTTGCGTAGTGTAATACTTTTTTAAGTGAATTGGATTTGATGAGCTTCATTTTTCTATGTTCTACTGTCTATTTTCTATCCTTAATATAAGGATAAGCTACATTAACTAAATATAATCCGTGTGCCGGAACTGAAAATCCTGCTTTACTTCGGTCTTTACTTTCAATAATGGTTCTCAAATCGGCTACTTCAATTTTTCCTAAACCAATATTCACCATGGTTCCTACAATGGCTCGCACCATATTTCGCAAAAAGCGATCAGCAGTGATGGTAAAGATAAGTTGATTTCCCAATTGTTTCCAATGTGCTTCCGAAATTTTACAATTAAACGTATTCACATCGGTATGTACTTTTGAAAAACATTCAAAATCGATGTATTCAAATAAAAGGGAACATGCTTCGTTCATTTTTTCTACATCTAAAGGAAGGGAATGGTACCAACTTCCCTCAGAAATAAAAGCATCTTTAAAAGTGTGAATGTTATATTCGTAGGTTCTGGAAGTGGCATCAAAACGCGCATGAGCATCTGGATGAACTGAAAAAATTCGGTAAACAACAATCGAAGGCGGTAAAAACGAATTCAATTTGTGTGACCAATAATCGGATTCTAAATCCAATTCGGTATCAAAATGAGCATACATTTGTTTAGCATGCACACCTGTGTCGGTTCTTCCGGCGCCTACAATAGCAATTTTCTCTCGAAATAGTGTAGAAAGTGCCTGTTCCAGAGTTTCTTGTACTGATGCTGCATCAGGCTGACTCTGAAATCCGTGGAAGTTTTTTCCGTTGTAAGCAAATGCTATGAAATATCTCAAAATTTCTTCTAAAGTTTTAAAGTCGCAAAGTTACAAAGAAAATGACGTATTGTAATTCAAAGTTTTCTTAATTAAAAAGAAAAAGATACATAGCCTATTATATTTTTTATCAACTTTGCATCTTAGGCACTTATTACTTTGCAACTTTTTATAATGAAGAAAATCCTACTGCTATCTGACACACACAGTCACATTGACGATGTTATTTTAAAATATGTCAACCAAGCCGATGAAGTTTGGCATGCGGGTGATATTGGTGATTTAGCGGTTACGGATGCGATTAAAAAGGTAAAACCCCTGCGCGCTGTTTATGGTAATATTGATGATGATAAAGCGCGAATGGAATTTCCGTTGAACAATCGTTTTTGGTGTGAAGGAGTAGAGGTTTGGATTACCCACATTGGAGGTTATCCCGATAAATATAGTCCGGCAATACGAGAAGAAATTACTAAAAACCCACCCAAGTTATTCATTTGCGGACATTCGCATATTCTAAAAGTACAGTTTGATAAGAAGTTAAATTTATTACACATGAATCCAGGGGCATGTGGTAAATATGGGTTTCATCAAGTGCGCACCATGTTGCGTTTTGAAATTGATGGCGATAAAATTCAGTGTTTAGAGGTGATTGAACTAGGAAAAAAATAGTGGTCAGTGTTCAGTTGCAGTGTTCAGTTTAAATAAACAAAAAAATCCGAAACTTTCGCTTCGGATTTTTTCTTCGCACTAATAAACTAAGATGATAGGTTTATCGTAATCGATCCACAGATTTTACGAGATCTTCGTCCTTTTTTATTGCCTTGTTTGCCAAGACTAATAAAACGATAGAAATTGCAGGAAGAAACATCCCAATACCCTTCTCTGAAACCATGGTTTCTCCGGATAAGTTTAGCGAGCGATACACAAAAAATCCTAGTAAAATAAAGTTAAATATCATGGTCAATCTGTTCAATACAAATTGATTTTGTCGCTTTTTAAAACTAAAAATACTAATAATGGCAAGCAAAGTAACCAAACCAAATAGCGATAAATAAATTGCAGATGAGGTTAAAAATACAGCAGTTGCTTGATTATCAGTTTTTAATGTCCATAATTCAAAAACAAAAGGCAACGCTCCAGTTGCAATAGCACTAAGCGTCATATAAAGTGTTTGAATACGTTGAATCATTATTTTCTTTTTTAGTGAAACAAAAATAGTATTTCTTTTTTATTTAAACTATTGTTATTTCCAAATTTATTCGTACTATTGCAACGTATTATTCGTAAGTACTTCATTCTGCGACATCTTACACAGCAAAAAAAATCTTATCATTTTTTGTTTTTAATCAACCAAACATTTTATTCAAAATATATCCATGTTCGATATTGAAGTATTAAAAGAGATGAAACTCTCTGATTTGCAAGAAATTGCAAAAGTAGCAAAGATCAATAAATACCGATCTTTAAAAAAAGACGATTTAGTCTATCAAATTTTAGATTTACAAGCAGCAAAGCCAGAAGTTATAAAAGCTGAAATTGCACCCACAGAACAACCTAAAGAGAAAAGAGCGCGAATAGCTCCTAAAAAAGAAGGAGTTAAGTCGCCACAAATTAAAAAAGACTTGTTTTCTCAACCATTAAAAGAGTTGCCTGTTGAACCACAACCTGAAAAAGTTGAGGTGGATATTGAAAAGCAAGAGTCTGAAACTACAGCGTTTGCTCCTAAACCAACGAACAAGTTGCCAAGAAAAGATTTTAAAAATAAAAAGCCTTTAGCGCAAGCAACCCCAATTGATACACAAGTTGAGCAAACAGCCACTGAAACTGTTACAGAAACCACTCCAAGTGAGAAAAACGGTCCTAAAAATCCAAATTATAAGGCCAATCAAAATAATCCTAACCATCCTGATTATAAAAAAAATAATGCAGTTGAAGGTGGAAATGGAGCTAACGGAAATAAAAATCCGCATCAAAATAAAAAACAAAATTTTAGAGAACCTGATTATGAGTTCGATGGTATCATCGAGAGTGAAGGGGTATTAGAAATGATGCCAGATGGGTATGGTTTTTTACGTTCGTCTGATTATAATTATTTAGCTTCACCAGATGATATTTACTTATCAACTTCGCAAATTCGTTTATTCGGATTAAAAACGGGAGATACTGTAAAAGGAGTGGTGCGTCCTCCAAAGGAAGGCGAGAAATATTTTCCATTGGTAAAAGTATTGAAAATAAACGGTCACGATCCACAAGTAGTTAGAGATCGAATTTCATTTGAACATTTAACACCAGTTTTCCCAACGGAAAAATTCAACTTAGCCGATAGAAATAGTACTATTTCGACGCGTATAATCGATTTGTTTTCGCCTATTGGCAAAGGACAACGTGGAATGATTGTTGCCCAACCAAAAACGGGTAAAACCATGTTGTTGAAAGATGTTGCTAATGCCATTGCAGCAAATCATCCGGAAGTATACTTAATTGTATTATTGATAGATGAACGCCCAGAAGAAGTTACCGATATGCAACGTAGTGTAAGAGGAGAAGTTATTGCTTCTACTTTTGATAGAGAGCCTCAAGAGCACGTTAAGATTGCAAATATTGTGTTAGAAAAAGCAAAACGTTTAGTAGAATGTGGTCATGATGTTGTCATTTTATTAGATTCAATTACACGTTTAGCTAGAGCTTATAATACAGTACAACCTGCCTCTGGAAAAATATTAAGTGGTGGTGTGGATGCTAATGCGTTACAAAAACCAAAACGTTTCTTTGGAGCAGCTCGTAATGTAGAAAACGGTGGTTCATTGAGTATCATTGCTACAGCATTAACCGAAACAGGTTCTAAAATGGACGAAGTTATCTTTGAAGAATTCAAAGGAACGGGTAATATGGAATTACAGTTGGATAGAAGAATTGCTAACAAACGTATTTTCCCTGCAATCGACTTAGTATCTTCAAGTACGCGTCGTGATGACTTATTGTTAGACGAAAATACCATTCATAGAATGTGGATCATGCGTAAATATCTTGCCGATATGAATCCAGTAGAAGCGATGGATTTTATCCACGACCGATTTAAGAAAACCCGAAACAACGAAGAATTTTTAATTTCGATGAATCAATAAATATAAAAAAAACTCCGATGAAAATCGGAGTTTTTTTATTTTAAGCGTTCTAATATTCCTTTTCGTTTTACAATATTCTTATAATCCCACTGAATTGATATTGCTTTTTGGAGCCAAGTTTTCAAATCAGTTGTATCAATTTCGTTAACCGAATTGTAAAATATAGAAGCGTCTTGAAATTTTGCTCCTAAAACATTCAAATTATTTTCTTCAAACGATTTTCCGCTCCAAAACATCAATCGTATACCTTTTTTTTGATTGCTGAAACCTACAATCGGATTTCCCTCTAAAAACCAAACCGGATGCGCGTGCCAGATTTTACTTTCAGCTTCAGGTAAATGCAAGTTGATTTGTTCTGCTAATACATCGCAAATTGACTTGTCTTCTGCTGATTGCGAGTTGTTATAAGCCTGAATATCTAGATTCATAGAAATATTGTTTCAATCAAAATTAATAAAAAAAACTCCGAAAAGTATCGGAGTCTTAAAATGTATTTTATAAACACAGATTACAATAATTAAATAAAATCAGTGTAAATCCCTTAAATCTGTTTCATCCGTGTTCTAAAATCCGAAAATCTAAAATCCGAACAACAAAATTAAAACCCGTTCACAATTGCTAAAAAGTCGTCTGCTTTTAAAGCGGCACCACCAATTAAGCCACCATCAACATCAGGTTTTGAGAAGATTTCTTTAGCGTTATCTGGTTTTACACTTCCGCCATATAAAATGGTTAAGTTATCGGCAACTTCAAATCCGTAAACTTTTTCTACTAGCGTACGTATGAATTTATGCATTTCTTGCGCTTGTTCTGGAGAAGCAGTTTCACCCGTTCCGATTGCCCAAACGGGTTCGTAAGCCAATACGATATTTGCCCAATCTTTCTTTTCTATGTGAAACAATCCATCGCGCAATTGATATTCAACTACATTAAAATGATTGTTTTGTTGGCGGTCTTTTAATTCTTCACCAAAACAGAAAATTACACGCATTTCGTGTTTTAAAGCCGTATTGACTTTATTTGCTAATAAAGCATCGGTTTCATGGAAATAAGCACGTCTTTCGCTGTGACCTAAGATTACAGTGTTTACTCCGATATCGGTTAACATTGAAGCGGCAATTTCTCCAGTAAATGCGCCAGCTTCTGCTTGATGCATATTTTGTGCGGCTACAGTAATTCCTTTTCCATTGGTGAACTCAACCGCTTTTGATAAATTGACAAAAGTGGGAGCTACTATAATTTCAGTGCTACTATTTGATTTCTTTGCGATAATTTCTTCCAATAATGCAACGGTTTCTTTTTGCGTTTTGTGCATTTTCCAGTTTCCGGCAACGATGTTTTTTCTCATTATTATTAAATTAATTTGTATTATCTGATTTTAGTAAAATATAACTAAAATATCTTAGTTATTTTATTTTTTATACTATCACCATAAAAAAGCAATCCTTCCAAATGTCTTTTGTCAATTTCCATAAAATATTTTGGTTCATTAGCTTCATCAAAAATTTTTCTTCCAAATTTAATTGGTGTTCTTTTATCTTCGTTTGAATGTATAATTAATACAGGTTTATAGTTTTTCTTTATTTCTTTTTCTGCTCTTATACCATCGTAAACTATATTTGCTATAAAACCTGCTGTATAAACCGCTTCTTTTCTATGCGAATAAAAAGCTCCTTCTATGACAATACCTTCAATATCATTTTGCCTATTTGAACCTACTACAGATGCTAAATAACCACCATAAGATTGCCCTAAAAGGATTATTTTTTTGTCCTTAAATTCTGGATTGTTTTTAATAAAATCTAATGCGGAATAAGCATCAGTTAAAACAGTTTTTCTAGTTGCTTTTCCTTCAGAAAACCCATATCCACTATAATCGAAAGTGTATACCTGATAACCTTTTTCAGCAAATTTAGTCATCAAAGGAAAATGGTAAGCTATAACATTACCTCCACTTCCGTGAAAGTGTAAAAATATTAAGTCTGTTCTTAAATTATTTTTTGGAGTTAGTAATAATCCTGTTAAATTATTGCCCGATTTGCTTCTAAAATCTAAAGGTTTAATATTAATTGTTTTAAGTAATTTAACCGTATCCTTATATATATTTATATTATAATTTAGACTATCATGCTTAACAATGAAATATTCTTCATTCAAAGTGTATCTATTTAATTTGTGAAAACTTGAATTTTCTAATTTTTTTGCTCTATGAAATGTACTACTAAATTGACAAGAATTTAATAATGGCATTAATGTTAAAATTATAAAACACGATTTAATATTTATTTTCATAGATTGGAAAATTTTATTTTAACGATTCCAAAACTTCAAATAATCTCTTGTCATCAGCTTCAATGACTTTGTAAAGTGCAATTTTCCCTGTTTTATCTACCACCATATATCTAGGAATCCAATCTAAGTTGATTGATTTTCCAAAAACGCCTTTCATGCCATCAGAAGTTAAGTAGTGCTCTCCTTTTACTTCATATTTTTGAATACCATATAACCAAGATTCATAGGATTTATCCATAGAGATAAACAAGAAAGTAACCTCTGGATATTTTTCTTGTAAGGCTTTTACTTTTGGCATTCCTTTTACACAGTCTGAACACCAAGAAGCCCAGATATCGATTACAATGGTTGTTCCTTCGTATTTTTTTAGAATTTCTGCAAAAGTTATCGGTTTATTTTCGGTAGTAACCATTATGTTTTCTAAACCTTCTTTTTTAAAGCTAGTTTCTTCTTTTTGAGCACATCCTAAAGTACTGATAAGCATTGTTGCTAAAACGAATATTTTTTTCATAGTTTATTTTTTTAATTCTGAATATTGTTTTTTAATTAACTTTTTGAATTCAATTCCGTTGAATTTATTATCATTGATTCCGTCGTAGTACTTGAATTCGTTACCATTCCATAAATATTTTACGCCAGGCGTGTCTCTTCCTGAGCCTAATTCGGTCCAAAAAGGAATAATATCGATTAATTTATAAGGAAATTTAGTACCAGCAAACTCAAAGAAAGTTGGAATTTTCTCTGGCTCTTCGTTCATAAAAATGACATAAACAGGAGGGAAGTTCTTGTCTTTTTTGCGCATTTCGTTCAATTCTTTTGCAGTTTCCATACAATGGTCACAGCCTGGAACAAAGTAGCACAAAATCTTTTTGTTGGTATCGATTCCTGGGAAAAACTTCTCGTAACCTGATTTTGCTTTCTTAGGAGCATCTTCCGTTTTCTTTTCTTCCACTTTTGATACCGTATCTTTTGCGATTTCTATTTTTGTAGTTTCGGAAGTAATTATGGAACTCGAATCGGGTAAAATACCTAAATTCTCTTGAGGTTCACTAATAGGTTCATCAATTATCTCGGTTGTTGGACGAATTGGAGCCAACATAAATAAACCTAAAACACAGACTAAAACAATTGAGTTTAAGAGCCAAAAGTTTGATTTTCCATCTTTTGGCACTAATTTTAAAAGCCAAAATAACAAACCAATAGCAATGATGTTTTTAATAATTGCTTCAACAGGTGTCATCGGAATTAGTTCGCCAAAACAGCCACAATTCCCTGAATTTCCGCTTACAAAAGTGGTGTAACTTAAATGAATTACAAAAATAGATAATAATAAAATCGTAGCCGGAATCGTAATTTTTTTCAAGTAATCCTTTACTAAAATTGCAATTCCTAATGCAAATTCAATTCCAATTAATATCCTTGAAAAGTAGGGCGCAAAATCTTCTGAAAAACCTAATGGATACAACTGTTTTACTTCAAAAGTAGAAATCGAAAAATAAGGCGATGGATATAATTTTGCTATTGCAGAAACAATAAATAAAGCTGAAATAATTAGGCGTAGAAGCCAACTTAAGTTTTCTTTCTTCATACGTTTTTGTTTTTTATAAAAATACAACTTCTTGTATCGTTAATCTGTTAACAACATGTTATTTATTATTCATTAATATCAATGCAAATACCGAATAATTTATCATGTCTTGGTAATTAGCATCAATACCTTCAGAAACCAACGTTTTTCCTTTATTGTCTTCAATTTGTTTTACGCGTAGTAATTTTTGCAAAATTAAATCGGTTAAACTACTGACACGCATTTCGCGCCAAGCTTCGCCATAATCGTGATTTTTATCTTGCATCAAGGCTTTAGTTAGTGCTACTTTTTCGTCATAAAGCGCTATAGTTTCAGGAAATTCTAAATCAGGTTGATCTACAACTCCTTTTTCAATTTGTATCAACGCCATAATACAGTAATTGATAATTCCAATGAATTCAGAAGTTTCGTCTTCGGCTACTTTTCGAACCTCATTTTTTTGAAGACTTCTAATGCGTTGGGCTTTAATAAAAATTTGATCGGTTAACGATGGCAAACGTAAAATGCGCCACGCACTTCCATAATCTTTCATTTTCTTACTAAACAGTTCGCGACAAACCGCTATAACTTTATCATATTCTTGAGAAGTATTCGACATTATTTGCTGTATATTTGTATGAATTTTTTTCAAAAGTAATGAATTAAGTCAAAATTGAAAAGTGAAAAGTCAAAAGAAATACAAATAAAATGACAATCAATTGTAATAGTAGACTTATCGATTTAACAATTCCAAAAGTAATGGGGATTGTGAATGTAACGCCCAACTCATTTTATGATGGAGGTAAGCATAACGAAATTAATTCCATCATTCGTCAGGTAGAAAAAATGATTTCAGAAGGAGCCGATATTATTGATATTGGAGCGTATTCGAGCAAACCAAGTGCCGAATTTGTTTCTGAACAAGATGAAATCAATCGATTAAAAGTAGTCATCAAAGAGCTTGTCAATACGTTTCCAAGTGTTGTTTTATCTGTGGATACGTTTAGGGCTTCAGTTGCTAAATTTGCAGTTGATCAAGGTGTGGCTATGGTAAACGATATTTCAGCCGGACTACTAGATGACGCCATGTTGCCTACTGTTGCCGAACTAAAAGTACCTTACATCATGATGCACATGCGCGGTACTCCGCAAACTATGCAAAGTCTAACTCAATATGATGATGTAGTGAAAGAAATGCTTTTTTATTTTTCGGAACGCATTCAAAAAGCAAGAAGTTTTGGTATTTCAGATGTAATTATAGATCCAGGTTTTGGTTTCGCAAAAACAGTAGAACAAAATTATGAAGTGTTGCAAAAATTAGAACTATTTTCAATATTAGAATTGCCGTTATTAGTTGGTATCTCTAGAAAATCGATGATTTATAAAGTATTAGAAACTTCACCACAAGAGGCTTTGAATGGCACAACGGTCATCAATACCATTGCTTTGCAAAAAGGCGCGAAAATAATACGAGTTCACGATGTAAAAGAAGCCGTTGAGTGTGTTAAATTAGTTAGTCAATTACAATGAAAAGAATAGTTATTTTAATTAGTTTATTGAGTTTGTTTTCGTGTGAAGATAAGCCGGTTTTATTACCTCAAGTTGATCATACTGTTCTTTCTAAAATAGAAGATCATTCGCCAATTTATATGTTTTTTAAAACCGAAGGAAAAGACACTTTGGTCGACGTTAACCGAAGAAATTCCATCAGTTCTACTAATTGGGTTTTTAATATTGACAAGCGATTACCATTGCGATTAGTTATTCCTGAATTAATCAAATTACAAGCAAAAAAGGAGGGAAGTGCCCATAAAAGCGCTACTTCTGAAAATTATTTTTCTTATTCTGATAGTATTCAAAAACAATTGGCATTTATTCCGTTTACAAAATTGAATTTTACCTTAGAAAAACCAAAATTTGGAGTGCATATTAATTTCGCAAAAAATAGTACTGTTTTTGTGAATGCAGTAGAAGTTAAAAAAGAAGATTTAAAGACTTACTTATCGCACTTACCCAGTGACAAACCGCTTCACTTCAATTATTGTTTTGATCAAAATAGTTCGTATGGAAATTTTGTAAAAGAACTGGTTTTTGCACAAACTAATGGATTGCAAGTTGAAAGTATTTTTGTGTATTGATTTTACTGATGGTGATAGGGTTCGTTTTTTAGAATTGTAAATCCTCTGTACATTTGCTCAATCACGAATAATCGGACCATTTGGTGAGAAAACGTCATTTCAGATAACGATACTTTTCCTTGTGCTTTTTGATATACGGTTTCGCTAAAACCATAAGGACCGCCAATGACAAAAACTAAGGTTTTAATACCCGCATTCATTTTCTTTTGTAAATAGTCTGAAAATCCAACACTGCTGAACGTTTTGCCATTTTCGTCTAATAAAATTAACTGATCGGTTGGACCAATTTTCGCCAGAATAAGTTCGCCTTCCTTTTCTTTTTGTTGGGCTTCCGATAAATTCTTAACATTTTTAATGTCTGGAATAATTTCCAAGTCAAATTTCACATAAAAAGACAAACGCTTGGTGTAATCATTAATCAACGATTGTAAGTCTTTATTATCGGTTTTACCAATAGCAATAAGTCGAATGTTCATTGGTTTATTAATTATTAAAAAACCACGCTTGCACGTGGTTTAATTATTAATGTGTGGTCTCAGGTGCTTTTAAATCAATTTCGCAAGCATATGAAAATAATTTTTCTTTCTTGATAATATCGGCAGTACCATCTGGTAGCATTTCTTCCCATCCGGTTTCATCACTACAAATCATTTTTAAGACTTTTCTCGAAAATATTTCTAGATTTTTTTCATCAAAATCTTTTATATCGATAACCTTACCGTTGAATTTAAAGAATTTGTATAATTCTTTCATTCGTGGATGTACTTTTAGATTTTCAGAAGTAATAATATTGCCATCTTCATCTTTCATAGGATATAAATACACTTTTAAATCTCTGTAGAATAATTTACCAAAGGCTTCTAAGATACCACCAGATAAGTGACGGTAGTATTTTTCATCAAAGATTTCGACTAAATTATTAACACCCATGGCTAATCCCATTCTAGCTTTTGAATAGTTAGAAAAATATTCTACTACCTTAAAGTATTCTTGGAAATTAGAAATCATTACGGTTTGTCCAAGTTTACAAAGTAATTCGGCTCGATCAAGGAAATCGCGTTCATCAATTTCACCTTCTGCTTTAAGATTAGAAAGTGTTATTTCAAAAACAACAAATGTATTTTCTTTATCTACTTTATTTTCTTGAATAAACATGTTGTATGATTCTTCATACATATCCATATTAACTTTAGTAACCGGTCTAAAGCTTCCACGAAGTGCCAGGATATTTTTCTTGTATAAAACGGCAGCTGGTAGAATGTTTTTTCCATCTGGACCAAACATAACGGCATCAGTCATTCCGTTTTTTACTAATTGAAGACTCATTAATCGGTTATCAACAGCAGCAAATCGGGGTCCCGAAAAGTTAATGGTATCGATTTCGATTTGGTCTTTATCTAAATGATCATACAAATAGCGAAGTAACTTTTTTGGATCATTGTATTTGTAGAAAGCGCCATAAATTAGGTTTACTCCTAAAATACCAAGCGTTTCTTGTTGCAATTTAGCATCGTTCTCTTTGAATCGAATGTGCAAGGTAATTTCGTTATAATCTTCGTCGGGTTCAACTTGATAAACGATTCCTACCCATCCGTGACCTTTAAATTGTTTGGCAAAATCAATAGTAGCTACCGTGTTTGCATAACTAAAAAAAAGTTTATTGGGATGTTTTTCTCTGTTAAGACGTTGTTCTACCAGATTAATTTCATGTGACAACATCTTTTTAAGGCGACTTTCGGTAACATATCTTCCGTCAACTTCTTCGCCATAAATAGCATCACTAAAATCTTTATCGTAGGCAGACATTGCTTTTGCAATAGTTCCTGATGAAGCTCCTGCTCTAAAAAAATTACGAACGGTTTCTTGGCCTGCTCCAATTTCAGCAAATGTACCATAGATGTTTTCATTAAGATTAATTCTCAATGCTTTATCTTTAGTAGATGGAATTTGTTCTATTGCTTTGTCGCCACGAACTTTAATATCAGTAACCATATCAGTATAATTTGGGCTTTTAACCTAACAATTAATGTTGAAAATGTAATTAATGCAAAGTTAGTTATTTTATCAAAAAATCAGGTAAATATTCTTATTTTTGTAAAAAAAGAATTGAAAATTTACTTTTTAGGAACAGGTACATCTCAAGGAATTCCAGTAATTGGAAGTCAACATTCGGTTTGTTTGAGTACCGACTCGCGTGATAAACGTTTGCGAGTATCGGTTTGGATTCAATATGAAAACACTTCAATAGTGGTAGATTGCGGCCCCGATTTTAGACAACAAATGTTGGTTTCAAATTGCCAACACGTTGACGCATTGCTGTTTACGCACGAGCATGCTGATCATACCGCAGGTTTAGATGATATTCGTCCTTTTTATTTTAAGCAAGGAAATATTGCTATTTACGCGCACGAAAGAGTTTTGAAAAACCTTGAAAAACGATTTGATTATATTTTTCAAACCGATGATAAATATCCTGGCGCTCCTTCGGTAACTCCTTATCAAATCAAAGAAAACACGCCTTTTCAGGTAAACGAAATTACAATTGAACCCATTAATGCTTGGCACGGAAATTTGCAGGTTTTTGGATATAAATTATGCGATTTTGTGTATTTGACCGATGTAAAAAGCATGGATTCTTCCGAAATAGAGAAAATTAAAAATTGTAAAGTATTGGTAGTAAATTGTTTACGAGAAGAACCGCATGCTACACATTTTAATTTAGAAGAAGTATTACATTTTATATCTTTGGTGCAACCAAAAAAAACGTATTTAACACACATTAGTCACTTGTTTGGTTTTCATGCTGAAATTGAGCAGCAATTACCGCAAGATGTTTTTGTAGCTTATGATAATTTAGAAATTACAATTTAATGGATTCAATATGAAAAATATTATTTTATACGCTTTAGTTTTTTCACTGTTATTCAATGTGTTTCAGTATATTAATTCAACTAAAATTTTAGATGCAAAAGAGTTGGAAGTACAAAAAGCAAAAACACATTTAAAGACCTCCCGCGATTCTATATTGCAATTATCTAATGCTAATTATTTTGCTTTAGAAAGTGATGAAGATGCACAAGAATATTTTTATAGTAATAATTTAGATTACCAAAAAGTAGCTATTAAAGTGAAAGAAGATTTAATTGCATTGAATGAAAATAAACAAGGTAATACATTGATTCCTTATGAACCTATTGACGATAAACCATTTATTGTAAATACTTCTAAAATTTTAAACCATCGATGGTTAATTGCTGAATTTTCTAATGGCGATTTATGGGGGCAAATTTTAGTAAAATATTTTGTAAGTGCAGACAAACCTACCGAATTTGAAACGGTTGAAACCGTATTGTATGAAAAACAAACAAAGAATAATTAAACGTTATTTGCGACAATGAAAAGCCTATTAGAACTTTATTTTAACGAGTTTAGAAACGATATTATCGGCGTAGACCAAACGTTTAATTCGCCTTATGGTCATCAAAAAATTATTTATACTGATTGGACGGCAAGCGGAAGGTTGTATCGCCCAATTGAGGAAAAATTAATGAACGAATTTGGTCCTTTTGTTGCTAATACCCATACCGAAACAACGGTTACTGGTACTGCCATGACCTTGGCTTATCATGAAGCGCGACATATTATTAAACATCACGTTAATGCCAATTCAGATGATATTTTAATTACAGATGGAACTGGAATGACTGGTGTAGTGAATAAATTTCAGCGCATATTAGGACTTAGAATTCCAGAAAATTTAAAAGAATTTGCCACTATACCTGAAGCAATAAAACCTATTGTATTCATTTCGCACATGGAACATCATTCTAACCAAACGTCTTGGCTTGAAACCATAGCAGATGTAGAAGTGATTCCTGCTAATGATGAAGGGTTATTTTGTTTGGAAGCTTTGAAGGTCTTGTTAGAAAAATATAAAAACAGAAGTTTTAAAATTGCTTCGATTACTTCGTGTTCAAATGTAACGGGTATTAAAACACCTTATCACGAAGTGGCACAACTCATGCACCAACACAACGGGGTTTGTTTTGTGGATTTTGCCTGTTCTGGTCCTTATGTAGCCATCGACATGCATCCGCAAGCTCCTGATGCTTATTTAGATGCTATTTTCTTTTCACCACATAAATTTTTAGGCGGACCTGGTACTTCGGGCGTCTTAATTTTTAATAAAAATTTATACAAAAACAACGTACCTGATTGCCCGGGTGGCGGAACGGTGAGTTGGACCAATCCTTGGGGAGAGCATAAATACATTGACAATATTGAAGATCGAGAAGATGGTGGAACACCTGGTTTTTTACAGGTAATAAAAACTGCTTTGGCAATTCAATTAAAAGAGAAAATGGGTGTTCAAAATATTTTGGACCGCGAACATGAATTGGTGGAATATATTTTCGCGACACTAAATCAGTTGCCTAATTTACATATTTTAGCCAACCAACACCAAGATCGTTTGGGCGTAATTTCCTTTTATATTGATGATTTACATTATAATTTAGGGGTAAAATTACTTAATGATAAATTTGGAATACAAACCCGAGGTGGTTGTAGTTGTGCGGGCACTTACGGGCATTATTTACTGCATGTAGATCAAGAAACTTCTCATAATTTAGTGTGCCAAATTTCTTCGGGCGATTTAATTCAGAAACCGGGTTGGATACGAATGTCTGTTCATCCAACTACAACATCGGATGAGATTGAATTCGTTTGCGAAAGTATTCGTTTGTTATCGGAAAATCATCTAGAATGGGCAAAAGAATATCAATACAATCCAAAAACCAATGAATTTAATCACAAAGCAGCAGCGTCTTTAGAAAAAGAACGGGTTGCTACTTGGTTTGAGGTTTAGTATTCATGTATTTCCATCGTTTGTGCGTCCATAAGTAATATTCGGGCGCTTCTAGTATTTGTTGTTCTACTAATTTCAGAAAACGATCGGTAATTTCATAGTTTGGAATCGATTTAGCATCATCAGATAACACTTCAAGACTGGCTTCATAATAACCTCTTTTGATTTTTTTGGTTCTCAAAAAGATGACATTCATATCGTATTTTTTTGCCAGCATTTCACCACCAGTATGAACAGGTACCTCAACCCCCATGAATTTTTGCCAATGGTGTGTTGCGTTTAATTTTGGAGATTGGTCACTAACTAATCCATACAAACTAAAAGTTTTACTTCTGAAATTTGAAGCCATTGTAGAAATTGCTTCTTTACTATCAATTAATTCTCCTTTAAATTTAGAACGAATTTTTCTTACTAATTTATCAAAATAAGGATTTGCTAATTTTTTATAAACTCCATATCCCTTAAAATTGGTATGGTAATTCATTGAAACCGCCCATTCATAACTAGCATAATGCGCGCACAATAAAGCAATACTTTTTTCTTTTTTCTCCAAATCATAATACACGTCCATGTTTGAAAAGGTATATCTCTTTTCAATTTCTTTTCTAGAAATAGTCAATGTTTTTATCATTTCTAAAAATAAGTCGCAAAGATGGCTGTAAAACTTCTTTTCAATTAAAAGACGTTCCTTATCTGATAAATGGGGAAGTGCAATTGCTAAATTTCCACGAACAGTTTTTTTTCGATAGCCAATTAAATGGTATGTTAGAAAATAAACGAAATCGGAAAATAAATATAAAACAGGAAATGGAAGTATTGAAATCAACCAAAGTATCGGGTAAATAAGAAGGTATATAATTAACTGCATTCGAAATATTTTTTACAAATATACTTTTTTAGTTTTAAGTTAATTTACCAAACTATTCATAAATTTACAAAAAAATAAAAAATGATTGTTAGTATACTTGTTTTAATCCTTGCAACAGTTCTCATAAGCTATAAAGGAATTCAGGATTCTTTGTTTTTTAGAAAGAATGAATTTCATATTGGAAGTATTCAGGCGGGCGAACAATTTAGAATGTTAAGTTCAGGTTTTTTGCATGCCGATTTTCAACATTTGTTCTTCAACATGTTTACGTTGTATTTGTTTGCACCCTATGTGGTGTTTCATTTTGGTAATTTTTATTTTTTTGTGCTCTATTTTGGCGGTTTGATAGCAGGTAGTTTGCTCACTTTGTATTTTCACAAAAGCGAGTATCAGTATAGGGCTGTTGGTGCTTCTGGAGCAGTTACGGGTATAATTTATAGTGCCATTTTAATTGAGCCTAATATTTACATGTATGGATTTATGCCCGGATATGTTTTTGGATTTCTTTATTTAATATTATCTATTTACGGAATGAAAACTAAAAAAGATAATATTGGTCACGTTGCCCATTTTGGAGGAGCAATTGGTGGTTTTGTGATTACGTTGATAAAAGAACCGCAACTCCTTTCTTTGCAACCGCTAACTGTAGCGGCTTTATTGATTCCAATTGTCGTATTATTTTTTCTAGAAAAGACCAATAAGTTATAGCTTTTGGCACACTCCTTGTAATCCCTAATTAATAAATAAGAGTAATATGAGAAAATTAGTATTCGTGCTTACATTATTTGTAGTAACAGCACAAGCACAAGAGTTTAAACAAGTACCACAAATTTCGGTTAGTGGTGAAGGAAAAATTGCTGTAACACCAGATGAAGCTATTATTTCGGTAGCAGTTGAGAACACGGGTAAAGAAGCGACTGAAGTTAAAAAGAAAAACGACGAAATTGTTGATAAAGTACTTAAATTAATCAAAAAAAGTGGTATTCCCACAGCAGACTATCAAACGCAACAGGTTAATTTGTATAAAAATTACGATTACATCGCAAAAAAGCACAATTTCGTAGCCAATCAAACCTTGTCTATACATTTAAAAGACTTGTCAAAGTACAACCAGTTGATGATGGATTTATTAGATAGTGGAATCAATTCAATACAAGGAGTAGCTTTTAAATCTTCTAAAATTGAAGAGTTTGAACGACAAGCCAGAAAGAATGCCATGGAAGATGCAAAGCAAAAAGCAGCGGATTTTGTTTCGGTTTTGCCTGGACAGAAAGTAGGGAAGGCATTACAAATTTCGGATCAATCATTTACAAATTATCCTAGACCCGTTTTTGCCGAAATGAAAACCATGGCTATGGCAGATACTGCTGAAACACCACGAGAAACGCTCGCTATTGGTGAAATTGAAATTACCGCTACCGTAACTGTAGCATTTTTATTGGAATAAACGATAAATTACTATACTAAAAATCCTGAGGAAACTCAGGATTTTTTTATGTTGAACCACGCGAAAGGATTAATTGTGTTGAATTACATTTAGCACTTGAGCCGTTGTTTTTTTATTTATCCCAAAATGCTTCGGTTACATAGAAAACAGTATCTATAAAATATAATACTTCATTTCTTGTCAAAACATTTTCATCATGTAAATCTTCCAGGATAATACCTAATTCGCGATTGATATAATCATTATTGCGATTATTTTCAAAGCCGTTAAGAGTCAAAAATTCTTTAACTTGCTTTAAATCTGTATTAGCTGTTATTGAAACATAAGCTTGTTGAACAACTGCATATAAAATGTCATTATCTTTTGTGAAGCCAATTAAATCATAGGCTGTATCTGGAAAGAAATAATTGTGAAGCAATAAATTATATAAATAATCTTTCCAAGAATTATAATAAATACTATCATTTAGTTTAAGTACATTTTCAGTATCCTTCAAATATACTTTTTGTTCAGCACCTTCACTAACATATTGAGTTAGATCAATAGATATCCAAAGATTTTTTTCAGCAATGTAATTTTCTAAACTCTTTGTTTCTTGTTTTTTGAAGTGCTTTTCGTCTTCAATGATTGTGCCTGTTTGCGCGCCATCGTTAAGGTAACTGGCGATTGATTGGATAACTGTTCCAAACCTAATTTGGCTCTTTCCTGAAAAGACATTGTGTAGTTCATGTTTCAAATGGTTTTGCATCAACAAATATAAACAAACTTTTTAATTATTTAAAGTCCTTGATTTGTATGTTTTTCAATAAAATTACTGCTAACTTTTTGTTACTGCAGCTGGCTTATTTTTTAACCACGCGAAAGGATTAACTGTGTTGAATTACATTTGTCGCGGGAGTTATAGAATTTTCTATAAAATTCACAATCTTGCAGAACGGTCTCAAGTGGCGGGTTATTTATTTAACTTGATTTCGTTATTTCCACGAATTATAATTTCTTTTGATTTTTTAATGTTTTCTTCTGATTTTGTGACAATATTTATAAAACATATTTTCAATTTTTCTTTTTCGTAATTCTCAACTATTAATTTCAAAATGTATTTTTCGTCAACTATATATTTGTCATAGTCAGCATTTATGATTTCATTGTCGATTTTAAATATTATCTCACTTTTTTCGGTTTTTACATATTTGTTTTTCAAATTATTTATTGAAATAAGTTTAGGCTTATACTTGTTTTTAGTTGTAATTTTTATTTTACCAGAGTATTTTACGTTCTCAATTTCAACATCACTTTTTTCAATATTTACACTTTCAATCTCATTTGAATTTATTGTTGTAAGAATACTCTCGTTAACAAGTTTTTCATTTATAAAATACGCTGGTTTATTATTAGTTTCTATATTATTTTTATAGATAACATTTATAATTGTATCGCCTTCAACTCTGATTTCATTATTTGTGATTTTCAATCCATTAACTTCCTCAGACTTAACTTGTCCAAAACAATTAATTGCCACAAAGAATAGTATAGTAAATAGTGTCTTTTTCATAATTTATATTTTTTATGCGATTTTGTTTTACTAGATACCACGCGAAAGGATTCGCGCGGGAGCTGGGGAAACCCCCGCTTTTGCAAAACGGCTGTTATGCGGTCGTGCTTTTTTTGGTTGAAATTTGTCAGTTTATTTTCTGTGCTATATAATTTTAAAAGTTGGTCTGTCGTTCTGTACATACAATAGCATATTACTTTTGTGGGACAATATTATTTGGAGTGTTTTTTCTAATTGTCTGTAAATGTTTTTTTGCGAATGAAATTTTATTTCTGTCTATTTTAGTTTTAAAAACTCTTTCAATATCCTTTATTTGACTGTCTACAGTTGGTGCGTTCTCTAAAAGTGACCACAAATTCACAACTCCCTTAAATTTATTAAGAATCCGCTTTTCTTTTATTTTATCCCATGCTAAGAGGCCTGCTTTTCCTGCAACTTTTCCCATATTTAAGTCTTTGAATAACTCATCAGCTGATTGAGTGTCGATTATATTATCCAAAGCATTTTCATAATCTGATTCTTTGGCAATGTCAAGGAAACGAAACATAATTCTTGAAGTATTATCTGAATATTTTTTTACTAAAGTCGCCCAAAACTTTTTGTAATCTTTTATTGCTTCTACTTGTTCTCTTATTGTTTTTGCGTCGTTTAGTGTTCTTTCAAATTTCTCACAACAACTTCTAAAATCAGTAAAATCTTCTCGAATTTGATTGAGCACATCAGGAATATCATTTGTGTTCCTTGATTTAGACAAAACTATACTAACTAAAGGTGGAATTGTTTGTAATTCTCCTCCTAAATAACTTTCCGCATCTTCAATAGTTTGCCCTTGAATGTCACACACGGTTTTATAAATCTCTTTGGAAATAGCTTTTTTTCCTAATTCATGAAATTGTTGTTGGTAAGTGAATACAGGCAGAGCTGCCTGAACATTGTAGTTAGAAATTGTATTAAAGAAAGATTTTACGATTTCATATGGTCTATTCGTTGTTTCACCAATTAAAACTTGATTCATTCCACCAAATGCTTCATTTTTACCCGTGAATCCTACTGAATATGTTTTAACGCTGTCAATTGATTTTGAGAAATCAGATAAGATAAAATTCGATTTTATTCTGTCTGCATCCCTTTCACAAAATGTATCAATAGCTTTTTGAGCTGTTTCATTGTCGCTTTTGGGAACTTTGTCAACATAAACACATTGCATAATATTGTCACCAAAACCACTGTAAACAGAAACTCTTTTCGATTTCATAAGAAGTTCAAAAATAGGCCTTCCATTAGGAAATAGAACTTTCTTAGTTATGTTGATATGTTCAACTTCTCTTTGAGTCAAAATGAAGTTACTGGACAAAATGTATGCTTCAACAAATGCGTTAAAGTTAAAAATGAATTCAGCAGTTGGTTGTCCATATCCTCCAATAACATAATCCATTTCGTCCAAAAGGTTGGAGGAAATTATGCATGTGTTATGTTCTATAGTTATTTTTTGTTCGTTCATTATTACTTATTTATTCTTCTTTTTCGAATGTATCGGGTGTCACTTAGCATGCCGCATAACGTGTCGCAGCTTGCAGAAGTGGCGGATTAAGGAAGCCTAAACTTTCGGTTAAATACCGACTTTGCAAGTACAAAACCACCTTTAAATTAAGCACTAAACCCGCCATTTCTGCAAACTGCTGTTGTGTGCTGTTTTTAATACTTTACGATTAAGTTTATAATTCCAAACAATGTAATTCCTCCAATTAAAAATGGTAAAAAAAATACAATTAAACTGATAAGCGACCAAGTAATTGAATTCTTATTTTCTCTATTTAAGTTACTAACTTTTAGTCTAAGTTCGGTAATAGTTAAATTACTTAATTCCGCTTTCGTCATTCCGCTTGTCAAAGCATTCCGCATAGTTAATCCATTTTCAAAAGCGTTTAAAGTAGATTTATTGTAGAATAATATTCCTAATCCCATTGCCCAAAGTGTTAAAAGCCAAGCCACATAATGTTTTCCCCAACCACCAGCAGAAATTTCCCACGCAGAAACTGCACTTTCGCCTTTCCAAGTTGTATCATTACCCGTTATAATATGGTGAATATCGTGAAAATACACATTGTTTTTTCTTCCTTCAAAGTTTGGAATTGGAAGCGAGAAAAAACCAAACTTAATCCACGCCAATTTTTTATTAATTCCTCCATCTTCGCCAAAATCATTTTTTTGGTAAAAATCTTGAATAGATTTTCCGACGGTTTGATTTAAATTTAGTGTTTCCATTTTTATTTCTATTTATCGTTTTTTTTCGGTTTTCTGTCGCTCGAAAATAGCACACAACGTATCGCCGCTTGGCGTCAGTGGCGCCTTTTTTAATAATTTGTTCTAAAGATAAGCAAATTTTCAACTTAGTAATTTCCGGCTAAGAAAAACAAAACTAGCCATTGCGCCAAACGGCTGTTATGCACAGTTTATTCTTTTGCACTTTCATAATGCGAGTAAACTCTCACTATTTTTTCCCACCTTTCGTTTTCTAATTTATAAAAACTGAAGTCTAATTGAGTATAATTTGTGCGATATCTAGATTGGTTTAAATACAATGCAATTGTATTATTTCTAATAAAAATCGGTTTTGAAAAAGTATACACAATAGAACACATATTTTTTTCTTTTTCAGTCGCTAATTTTTCTGTCTGGTCAAATGTTTCTTGAATTTCGTTTTGCTCCAATCGTTTTGAAAATGGGAATATATCTTTTTCCCACCGATAATTTTTCAACTTTTCAAGTTCTGTAATTAAATAGTTTTGTTCATCTGGTGTTATTTTAAAAGGTTTTGATTGATTACCATTATATAAATAATCAATTTTGAATGACTTGTTATTTTTGATATTAATTATTGTCGAATCAATAATTTGAGATTCTATTTCGGCGGTATAAAACATAGTATCACATTCAAAATGTTCTCTTTTCCAACGATAAACCCAATCCGAATATGGATTCTCAATTAAATTAAGTTTGTTTTCGGGGATTCTTGCTTTTTCAGAATTTTCATTGTCATTTTTCAATTGCTTGTTTATTGAATGAAATGCTTCAATGTTTATCTTCTCAAATTTAGATTTCTTGTTTAGTAGAATTTCTTCCACTTGCTTTAGTTCGTTTTCATTCAAGTAGTTTCGGATTAAAAATCGAGTTGTCGTTTCGTTAAATATTGGGTCATATGAGCCTGCAATTTCTGCCCAAACCAATGACTGTACTTTAAATTTTTCATTTTCTAATCCTTTTTGGAAATAGAAAATTGAAAGAAAACCCATTGCTTTTGTATTTAATTTTTCTGCGGAACTTAATAAATAATGCTCAGCTAATGAATCATTTTTTATTTTCAGTTCAGGATTGAAATAACAAAATCCGACTACAAATTCCGCCATCGAGTCACCATTATCTGCAAATGGTTTTAAAAGTTCAAATGATTTCAAATAGTTTTTAGAATCAAATGATTTCAACCCTTTCTCATAGTTCTTGTCTTGTGCGAATACAATTAATGTAGAAAATAGAAATAAAATGGTCAGGGTATAATTTTTCATCGTTCGGTTTAAATTGTGCATAACGTTTTGCAGCTACACGAGGTGCAAGGCTTTGTTACTGCATATTTTCTAATTAAGTAAAAAGTTCAATGCGAAACGGCAATTCCACTAAATCCTTGCATCTTGTGTAACTGCTGTTGTGCGTTCGGCTTTTGCGTCAATTTTTACATTTCAATTTTCGGTTTCGCTTCCGCACCGTTTAAGTCGGAAACAATTTTAAAATTATAAATTATGTTAGTTAAACAAAAAAGACAAGAATTATTATTAGAATTAGGTTTTGAAGATTTAAAAGGTAAAATTACACTAAACAAATCTTTTAAAAATGGAGTTCCAATTATAAGCCTTTCAATTAATCTAAAAAATGTTTTTTTAGAAGATGTTGATTTTATAATTTCTGAATTATCAAAACACAAAGAAATTTTAGGTTTAGAATTTAATAAATCATTGGAATATGTAAGAGGTTAAACTCTATATTCATTTAAAAAATCTAAAAAAAGTTGCGTGTTTTTAACCAAACTATTTTTTAATGGTTCATTACTTGTGGAATAATTTGGTTTCAAACTGTTTAATCTTTCACTAAATAATCTTCCATTATCAAATTCAGATAACATTAATTTAATTTGAAACTTAATTTCAGATAATTCACTTTGTTGGTTTTCATATTCTGAATTATTTACAGAATCACTTTCTCCATATATGTCTTTAGTTGCAAAACCAAATTGGTATTCAACTAATTCAATAGAGTTTAGTTTTTCTATAAAAGATTCTGATTTTTCAATAAAAAAATTAATTGGTTTCATATTTATTTTTAATTAATGTTATTTAGTTTAGTTCGGTTTTTTAAGCTGACGCACAACTCGTATATATGTGCTACAAAGTAGCACCAATCTACCCAATTTTGGGTGTATATGAGAACATTTGTTGCGCTTTTTAATAAATTCAAAAATAATAAATATTTTTACTTATAAATACCTTTTTTTAAATAAATGTAATATTTTAAGCAAAAAAAATCCTCAAATGCTTGAGGATTTTTAATATAGGTAAAGTAGACTATTATTTTCGAGCAACTACTTTTTCGGCTTTTTCAATAATAGCGGCACTGTGTAAACCGTATTTTTCCATTAATTGGTCAGGTGTTCCGCTTTCGCCAAAACTATCGTTTACCGCCACAAACTCTTGAGGTACTAAATGGTTTTGCACTAAACATCTAGAAACACTTTCGCCTAAACCACCAATGATGTTATGCTCTTCTGCAGTAACTACACAACCTGTTTTCTTCACCGATTTTAAAATGGCTTCTTCATCCAAAGGTTTAATCGTGTGAATGTTAATTACTTCGGCTGAAATTCCTTTTGCTTCTAAGGCTTCTGCTGCTACTAATGCTTCCCAAACTAAATGTCCGGTTGCAATAATCGTAACATCGGTACCTTCGTTTAAAAGGATTGCTTTTCCAATTACAAAAGGTTCGTCAGCAGGCATAAAGTTAGGCACCACTGGGCGACCAAAACGCAAATAAGCAGGTCCATGATGATCGGCTAACGCTAAAGTGGCTGCTTTGGTTTGGTTGTAATCACACGTATTAATAACGGTCATTCCTGGTAACATTTTCATCAAACCAATGTCTTCTAAAATTTGATGCGTAGCTCCGTCTTCCCCTAAAGTCAATCCGGCATGCGAAGCACAAATTTTCACATTTTTATCTGAATACGCCACCGATTGACGAATTTGATCGTACACTCTTCCGGTAGAAAAGTTAGCAAACGTTCCTGTAAACGGAATTTTCCCACCAATCGTTAATCCTGCTGCAATGCCTATCATGTTGGCTTCAGCAATTCCAATTTGGAAAAAACGTTCTGGGTGGTTTTTCTTGAAATCATCAAATTTTAATGATCCTATTAAGTCGGCACAAAGCGCCACAACATTTTCATTTTTCTGACCTAACTCGGTCATACCAGCTCCAAATCCCGAACGGGTATCTTTACTGCCTTGGTTGATATATTTTTTCATTTTATTTTTTGCTATAGGCTGTAGGCAATAGGCAATAAGCAAAATGCTTAAAGCTTAAAGCATAAAGCGATTTAATAATCTCCTAAAGTTGCCACATTTTGTGCTAATGCATTGGCTAATTGCTCATCGTTTGGCGCTTTTCCATGCCAAGCGTGTGTGTGCATCATAAAATCTACACCATTACCCATTTCGGTATGTAATAAAATACAAACTGGTTTTCCGTTACCTGATTTTGCTTTCGCGTCAGTTAATCCTGCTTTGATAGCATCAATGTCATTACCGGCTGTAACTTCTAATACAATCCAGTCAAAGGCTTCAAATTTTGCTTTTATACTTCCCATTGCCAAAACTTCGTCTGTAGTTCCGTCAATTTGTTTTCCGTTCAAATCGATAGTAGCAATTAAGTTATCTACTTTTTTTGCCGAAGCATACATGATGGCTTCCCAATTTTGACCTTCTTGCAATTCACCATCGCCTAAAAGAGCATATACTAAATTTGCATCGTTATTCAATTTTTTAGCTTGAGCAGCTCCTATCGCCACAGATAATCCTTGACCTAATGAACCCGAAGCCATTCTAATTCCTGGTAAACCTTCGTGAGTGGTTGGGTGACCTTGTAATCTCGAATTCAATTTTCTAAAGGTAGCTAATTCGGCTACTGGAAAATACCCGCTTCTTGCTAAAACGCTATAAAAAACAGGAGAAATATGTCCGTTCGATAAGAAGAACAAATCTTCATTTTTTCCGTCCATAGAAAAACCAGGGTTGCGTTTCATAACGTCTTGGTAAAGGGTTACCAAAAATTCGGCACATCCTAAAGAACCTCCTGGATGACCTGAATTTACGGCATGAACCATACGAAGAATATCTCTTCGCACTTGTGTTGTAAAATCTTGTAGTTGTTGTGTGTTAGACATTTATAATAGAATATTTGTTATATGACCACAAAAGTAATTTTATTTTTTTGGTGCTACAAATCATTTTATGAGAAGTTATTAAGAATTGTTGATAGTGATGGAAGTTGGGAGATGGAAGTTTTTTTGCGTTACACTTTTAATATATAGCATTAAACAACACGCATAGTTTGTCATGCTGCTAAGCATCTCATTTATTATCTTATTTATACAATACGTTTTTCTTACATCGTTCTTGTTTCAATTATATAGCTTAATAAACATCGTGCATAACATTGAGCGACTTTGTGATAGATAACTATATCATTTATTCAACTGCCTTAAATCATTCAATTTCATAAATAATTCCAAATTCTAATTTCTAAATTCTAAATTCAATTATCTTTGCGTTTCGTAAAAGTACACTATGAAGTTTGATTTAATTACCAAAGATCCACAAAGCAAAGCCAGAGCCGGAAAAATAACAACCGATCACGGAGTTATTGAAACGCCTATATTTATGCCTGTTGGTACTGTTGCCTCGGTAAAAGGGGTGCACCAACGCGAATTAAGAGAAGACATCAATCCTGATATTATTCTAGGCAATACCTATCATTTATATTTAAGACCGCAAACTAAAATTTTAGAAGCAGCGGGTGGTTTACATAAATTCATGAATTGGGATAGAAATATCTTAACCGATTCAGGTGGTTATCAAGTGTATTCGTTGTCGTCTAATCGAAAAATTAAAGAAGAAGGCGTAAAATTCAAATCGCATATCGACGGATCGTATCATTTCTTTTCACCTGAGAATGTAATGGAAGTTCAGCGAACTATTGGTGCCGATATTATTATGGCTTTTGACGAATGTACGCCTTATCCATGCGATTATCGCTATGCTAAACGTTCGATGCACATGACGCACCGTTGGCTAGACCGATGCATCAATCATTTAGAAAAATTACCCTTCAAATATGGTTACGAACAAACGTTTTTTCCTATAGTTCAAGGAAGTACGTATAAAGATTTGAGAGCAGAATCGGCTGAATATATTGCAAATGCAGGCGCTCAAGGGAATGCCATTGGAGGTTTATCAGTAGGAGAACCGGCTGAAGAAATGTATGCAATGACCGAAGTAGTGACTGCCATTCTTCCTGAAGATAAACCAAGGTATTTAATGGGAGTAGGAACACCCATCAATATTTTAGAAAATATTGCGTTAGGAATTGATATGTTCGATTGTGTAATGCCAACGCGTAATGCCCGAAATGGTATGTTATTCACCGCACACGGAACTATGAATATGAAAAATAAAAAGTGGGAAGCCGATTTTTCACCTATTGACGAAATGGGGCACACTTGGGTTGATACCGAATATTCAAAAGCGTATTTACGCCATCTATTTGCTGCCGATGAGTTTTTAGGTAAACAAATTGCAACCATTCATAACTTAGGCTTTTACATGTGGTTAGTTCGCGAAGCAAGACGTCAAATTATCGCCGGAACATTTAGAGCTTGGAAAGATAAAATGGTGGTGCAAATGAGTCAACGATTATAAATCGAGAATATAGAATAAAGAATATAGAACAAAGAATGTAAAATGAGTTTTAGATAAATTAAAATAGTCTATGCTCTTTTTTCTAATCTCTTTTCTCTTGAAATATGAAAATAATAGATAAATACATTTTAAAACGCTATTTGGTTACTTTTTCAGTGATGTTAATTATGTTTATTCCCATAGGAATTACGATTGATGTTTCTGAAAAAGTGAATAAAATGATTGAAAAGAAAATTCCATTTAAAGATATTTTAATCTATTATGGCGATTTTACTATTTATTTTGCCAATTTATTATTTCCAATATTTTTATTTCTATCGATTATTTGGTTTACTTCAAAACTAGCTAACAATACCGAAATTATTGCAATTTTGAGTTCGGGAATTTCATTTAGTCGATTTATTCGCCCCTTTATTTATGGAGCTATTATAGTTTCGATTTTTTCTTTAATTATGGGGTTTTTTTTAGTGCCAAGAGCAAGCAAGGGATTTAACGATTTTAGATACCAAAATTTAAAAGGAAATACCCAAACTAGGGAAACATCTGATATTTTTAGACAAATTAAAAAAGAAGGCGATTTAGAAGAAAATATTTATGTAAGTAATTATAATTATTTATCACAAACAGGTTTTAATTTTACTTACGAATTAATTAAAGACAATAAATTAATTGAAAAAGTAAACGCTAATCGTATTCGATATGATGAGATTAATAAGAATTATACTTTATATAATTATAATAAGCGAATTGTAGGTATAGATAATGACCAAATCATTAAAAATGATAAAATTACAGTTAATTATAACTTTGAACCCGATGATTTGACACCGGTAGTGTATGTTGCAGAAACCATGACCATTGGTCAGTTGAACGCATTTATTAACAAAGAACGTTCAAGAGGTAATGCAAACATCAATACTTATTTGGTGGTTTTTTATAAGAAATTTAGTTTGCCTATTTCGGCTTTTATTTTAACTATTATTGCTGTGGCGGTTTCTTCCATGAAGCGAAGAGGCGGTATGGGAGTCAATTTAGCTATCGGGATAGTAATTGCATTTATCTTTATTTTCTTTGATAAAGTTTTTGGAACATTGGCAGAAAAATCAAGTATTCCTCCCTTTATTGCAGTTTGGTTACCCAATTTTGTTTTCGGAATTTTAGCTTATTATTTATTACGAAATGCTAAACGATAACGTAAAAAGTTATTTACATCTTCATTTAATTGTGTTTATTTGGGGATTTACAGCGATTCTAGGAAGATTAATTTCGCTAGATGCTTTGCCATTAGTTTGGTTCAGAATGTTGTTTGCTGTTTTATTTATCTATGGATACATTAAATATAAACGTATTCCAACAAAAATTCCAAAGCAAATTTTATTCAAATTTTTAGTAGCCGGATTAATTATTGCTTTGCATTGGTTTACTTTTTTCAGAGCCATAAAAGTTGCAAATGTTTCCATTACTTTAGCTTGTCTTTCAACGGGCGCTTTCTTTGCCTCATTAATTGAACCCTTGTTTTTTGGAAAAAAGATTGTGTGGTATGAAATTTTCTTCGGATTGATTGTTATTGTAGGGCTTACGATTATTTTTAATGTTGAAACTAATTATGTTGAAGGCATTATTTTAGCATTAATTTCTGCATTTCTTTCGGCTTCATTTGCGGTAATTAATAGTAAATTTGTAAAAGAGTATGAACCTACAATCATTTCATTTTATGAATTAGCAGGAGGCGTTTTATTCTTTTCTATTTCATTGCTTTTTACTAATTGTTTTTCGGCAGAATTTTTTCAACTCAGCACTTCTGATATTGTTTATTTATTCATTTTAAGTTCTGTTTGTACGGCCTATGCATTTATTGCTTCTACAGCGGTTATGAAATATTTAAGCCCTTATACCGTAATGCTTACCATTAACTTAGAGCCTATTTATGGTATTATTTTAGCTTATTTTATTTTTCAAGATAAAGAACAAATGTCGCCCTTATTTTATATTGGCGCACTCATTATTTTAGCAACCGTAATTGCAAATGGTATTGTAAAAGGTTATAAAAAAACAACAACTAATTAAAATAAGTTTACAAAGTCAATTGAAAATTTTATCTTTGTAAGATTAAAAACTAAACCCTAATAAACCGATTATGGAATATTTAGATTTTGAATTACCAATTAAAGAGCTTGAAGATCAATTAGATAAATGTCAAATCATTGGACAAGAATCAGATGTTGATGTATCTACAACGTGCAAGCAAATTGAGAAAAAACTAGAAGAAACTAAGCGAAAAATATATAAAAACCTGTCGGCTTGGCAACGTGTTCAACTTTCAAGACACCCAAATAGACCTTATACGTTAGAACATATTACGAATTTAACCAATGGTACTTTTTTAGAACTTTTTGGAGATAGAAGTTTCAAAGACGATAAAGCCATGATTGGTGGCTTAGGTCAAATAGACGGACAATCTTATATGATTATTGGTCAACAAAAAGGAATCAATACTAAAATGCGTCAGTATCGTAATTTTGGGATGGCAAATCCAGAGGGTTATAGAAAAGCACTTCGCTTAATGAAAATGGCTGAAAAATTTGGTATTCCAGTATTAACTCTGGTAGATACTCCGGGTGCTTATCCAGGATTAGAAGCCGAAGAGCGCGGACAAGGAGAGGCTATTGCTCGTAATATTTTTGAAATGACACGTCTTAAAACACCTATCATTACAGTCATTATTGGAGAAGGTGCTTCGGGAGGAGCGTTAGGAATTGGAGTAGGAGATAGAGTATTTATGTTAGAAAACACTTGGTATTCTGTTATTTCACCCGAATCTTGTTCGTCTATTTTATGGAGAAGTTGGGAATATAAAGAACAAGCTGCAGAAGCATTAAAGTTGACTTCTTTTGACATGAAAAAACAGAAATTGATTGATGATATTATTCCTGAACCACTTGGTGGGGCTCATTATGATAAAGAAACTACTTTCAAAACAGTTGAACAATATATTTCAAAAGCTTACAAAGAGTTAAAAGATTTATCAACAACTGAATTAGTAGCTCAACGTATGGATAAATATTGTAATATGGGCGAATTCAAAGAATAACCTAGAACAACCTTATTATAAGAAAATCCGAAGCCTTCAAGTTTCGGATTTTTTTTAGCTTATTAACAAAAAACTACAGTTGTTAACAAATGGGTATTAAGAACTCAACTGTTTTTTTTCTAAAAATTAGTTAACTTCGCAATATGGAAAATATCAGAAATATAAACCCTGTTAAAGTAGATAAAACTACGATTATCAATTTAGAAAAAGGAAAACTACCTCCTCAAGCGTTAGACCTTGAAGAAGCAGTGCTTGGCGCTATGATGATTGATAAAAAAGGGGTAGATGAGGTAATTGATATTTTACAGCCCGATGCCTTTTATAAAGATGCTCACAAGCATATATTTGAAGCTATAGTGCAGCTGTTTAATGAGACACAACCTATAGATTTATTAACGGTATCTTCTCAATTAAAGAAAAACGGAAAATTAGAATTATCTGGGGGCGATTTTTATTTAATTCAGCTCACACAAAAAATATCATCTTCGGCACATATTGAGTTTCACTCGCGCATTATTTTACAGAAATTTATCCAACGAAGTTTAATCAAAATTTCAAGTGAAATTATTGAACAATCGTATGATGAATCTACCGATGTATTTGATTTATTAGACAAAGCCGAATCAAAGCTTTATGAAGTTACGCAAGGAAATATCAAACGAAGTTCAGAAACTGCTCAGAGTTTAGTAATTCAAGCAAAAAAACGTATTGAAGAAATAGCAGGAAAAGAAGGATTAAGTGGTGTAGCCACCGGATTTCATAACTTGGATAAATTAACTTCAGGTTGGCAACCTTCTGATTTAATTATTATTGCAGCACGTCCAGGTATGGGTAAAACGGCTTTTGTATTATCTATGGCTCGAAATATGGCAGTGGATTATGGACATCCGGTTGCATTATTTTCCTTAGAGATGTCATCTGTTCAGTTAATTACCCGTTTAATTTCATCGGAAACAGGATTATCATCCGAAAAATTGCGTACCGGTAAATTAGAAAAACACGAGTGGGAACAGCTTTCTATCAAAGTAAAAGATTTAGAAAAAGCACCTTTATATATCGATGATACTCCTTCGCTTTCCATTTTTGATTTACGGGCAAAAGCACGACGATTGTCCTCTCAATATGGCATTAAAATGATTGTAGTAGATTACTTACAGTTAATGACTGCTGGTGGAAATGGAAAAGGCGGTGGAAATAGAGAACAAGAAATTTCAACCATTTCACGAAATTTAAAAGCATTAGCAAAAGAATTAAATGTGCCAGTTATTGCATTGTCTCAATTATCGCGTGCCGTAGAAACAAGGGGTTCGAGTAAAAGACCATTGCTTTCCGACCTTCGTGAATCGGGAGCGATTGAACAAGATGCCGATATTGTATCGTTTATCTATCGTCCTGAGTACTATAAAATTGATGAATGGGATGATGAAGAACGTTCTCCTACTCAAGGTCAAGCCGAATTCATAGTTGCCAAACACAGAAATGGTGGTTTAGATGAAATCCGATTAAAATTTGTGGGTAATTTAGGAAAATTTGAAAACTTAGACGATTTTAGCTCTCCTTTTGATGCGTTACCTTCTAAAATGAATTTAGATGATAGTAATCCATTCATAACACCTAATTTACCAACTCCTAATGAAGCTTTTGGTAGCACCATGAATACATTTGAGGAAGATGATTCGGATGTTCCATTCTAATCTATATACCCTATGAAAAAATGGTTGTTTCGTAATTACGTCTTATTATGTTTACTCTGCTTTAGCATCAATGCAAAAGCTGCTTTTATTTTGTTGCCTATGGAAGTAGAAACGCAGCAAAATCATTTAAAAGCCTACGGAATTACTTATTGGGCATTGGATAAAAGCTATAAAGTAAGTTGGTTACTCAATTACAGAGGCGGTTCTTTTTTGTTACCCGATGCACCAGAAATTAGAAAGGAATGCCAAGTTAGAGGAGTTACTTTTGAAGTAATTTCTGATGCAGCTACCAATACAATTTTGGAAGAAATTAGTGCGCCTTCACAAAACATGGAAACGGTGGTGTTAGAAAAAGCCCCTAAAATAGCGGTGTATACACCAAAAGGAAAACAACCTTGGGACGATGCCGTTACAATGGTGTTAACCTATGCTGAAATTCCGTATACCGAAATTTATGATAAGGAAGTGTTATCCGATCAATTATTGTTATACGATTGGTTGCATTTGCATCATGAAGATTTTACGGGTCAGTATGGAAAATTCTTTGGAAATTATAAAAATGCACCTTGGTATATCCAACAAAAAGCGGATGCAGAAGCTTTAGCAAAGAAGTTGGGATATAGTAAGGTTTCACAAGAGAAATTAGCAGTTGCAAAAAAGATTAGAGATTTTGTAATTGGAGGTGGCTTTATGTTTGCCATGTGTTCGGCTACCGATAGTTTTGATATAGCGCTTTCAGCCGAAGGAGTTGATATTTGCGAACCCATGTTTGATGGTGATGATTCAGATGCAAATTATCAATCGGCAATTGATTTTACTTCCACTTTTGCATTCAAAAATTACAAATTGGAACGCCAACCTATAGTATATGAGTTTTCCGATATCGATACAACTGAAGAACACGGAAAAGGTGTTTTTACAATGGATAAAGATTACTTCACTTTAATGGAATATTCAGCAAAATGGGATCCAATTCCTACGATGTTGTGTCAAAATCACACGCAGTTAATTAAAGGCTTTATGGGGCAAACCACTGCTTTTAGTGCTGAAAAAATAAAATCGAATGTTTTGGTAATGGGCGAATGCAAAATAAATGGTGAAGCTCGTTATATTCATGGCACCAAAGGAAAAGGCATGTTTACCTTTTATGGCGGTCACGATCCAGAAGATTACCAGCATAGAGTAGGTGATGCGCCAACGGTTTTAGACTTGCATCCAAATTCGCCAGGTTATCGCTTGATTTTGAACAATGTGTTGTTTCCTGCCGCGAGAAAGAAAAAGTTGAAAACTTAGTTACAAATATCTTCAATAATTTTTAGGTGATGTTTCGTGTGTAATGCTAAAAATTTTTCAGTTGCTTTTTTATTTAAGTTGCCAAAATAAGGATGAAAAAAATAACAATTTTCATGCAGAGCTTCCCAGTTTTCTAAGTTTTGATATACTTTATCCAAATGCATTTGTAATGATTCTTTAGAGATATCTCCTTCAGGTTGCACAACTTTTGGCGCTTTAGCTTTTCCTCTTGGAATTTTATGCAACACATCCAATATCAAAAATCTATTCAACTTAAATTTCCATTGATAAGTACTTGGTTCCGATTTTTTACAAGCAGTTATAATCAGATCAATAGTTTTTAAGCTATGTTCAATTTGCCAACCAACACTACTTTTTGAAACATTAATATTCTTTCGTTCAAAATCGTTAATTTTTGAAGATAAAATAGCTAAAATAGGATTTATAGAGTTCATGATATGATAGGGTTAAGTTTTATTTAGTTCCAAATATAAGTTTTTTATTATATTTTGTAAATAAAAAACCCCGATAAAATCGGGGTTTTCTATATAAGTAAGATAAACTGAGTTAGACGTAATTATTTAATTTTGTTAACGATAGCTGTGAAAGCTTCTGAGTGATTCATTGCTAAATCGGCAAGAACTTTACGGTTCAATTCGATGTTATTAGCTTTTACTTTACCCATAAATTGAGAATAACTCATACCATGTAAACGTGCACCAGCATTGATACGCGTAATCCATAAAGCACGGAAATTTCTTTTATTTTGTTTTCTATCACGGTATGCATAGCACATTGCTTTTTCTACCGCGTTTTTAGCTACAGTCCAAACGTTTTTACGTCTTCCAAAGAAACCTTTGGCTTGTTTTAATACTCTTTTTTTTCTAGCTTTTGATGCTACTGAATTGGTTGCTCTTGGCATAATTTTAAATGTTTTTTGAAGTAAGGCGATTTTTCAATACTTGTGAACTCTGTATTATATACTTCGTTCAGCCCACCCCAGGGTTACTAAATTGTTTTAACCAAACAAACTAATTAAATAATATTTAATTGTTGTTTAATGCTTCTCTCATCTGTTTTGTGTACCAAACCAGAATGTGTTAAAGCTAATTTACGCTTTTTAGATTTTTTAGTCAAAATGTGACTTTTAAAAGCGTGTTTTCTTTTGATTTTTCCAGAGCCAGTCACTTTGAATCGTTTCTTAGCACTAGATTTCGTTTTCATTTTAGGCATTTTCTTCCTGTATTTATAATCTATCTTACTTATTAATTTTCATTTAGGATTACATTGTAATCACTATTTTCCTTTTTTCTTAGGAGCAATGTACATAATCATACGTTTCCCCTCTAACACTGGCATAGCTTCTACTTTACCAAATTCTTCTAATTCTTGAGCCAAACGCAATAATAAAATTTGCCCTTGTTCTTTATAGATAATTGAACGTCCTTTAAAGAATACAAATGCTTTTAATTTGGCACCATCTTGTAAAAATTTCAAAGCATTCTTTTTCTTAAATTCATAATCATGCTCATCGGTTTGAGGTCCAAAACGAATTTCTTTAATTACAATTTGAGTAGATTTTGCTTTTAATTCTTTATCTCTCTTCTTTTGTTGGTACAAAAATTTACCATAATCCATCAATTTACAAACAGGCGGTTCTGCATTGGGAGAAATTTCTACCAAATCCACTTCTTGCTCTTCAGCTAAACGAAGTGCATCGGCAATTTTATAAACTCCTGGTTCAATGTTTTCGCCTACTAAACGTACTTCAGCAACACGTATTAAATTATTGATACGATGTGCCGCTTTTTTCTCTTCGCGAGGTTGAAAACCTCTGTTGTTTCTAATTGCTATGGCTTTATTATTTTAGTTAAACTTAAAATTGTTTTAATGTTTTGTTGATTTCTTCGTTAATTATTGCAGCAAATTCTTCAATAGTTATCGAAATATTCCCTTTTCCTTCCTGTCCTCTTTGTCTCACAGAAATGGTTCCATTTCTCTCTTCTTCCTCACCAACAATCAGCATAAATGGGTATTTCTTCATTTCTGCTTCTCTAATTTTCTTCCCGATTGTTTCATTTCGGTTGTCAATTAGGGCGCGAATTTCGTGATTTTCTAGCAAATCTAAAACTTTTTTCGCATAATTTTCATATTTCTCACTCAAAGACAAGATTATAGCTTGCTCCGGCATCAACCAAATTGGGAAATTTCCTGCCGTATGTTCTAGTAAAATTGCAATAAAACGCTCCATCGAACCAAATGGCGCTCGGTGAATCATAACAGGGCGATGTAACTTGTCATCGGCACCTTTATAAGATAATTCGAAACGCTCTGGTAAATTGTAATCTACTTGAATGGTTCCTAATTGCCAACTTCTGCCTAAAGCATCTTTCACCATGAAGTCTAATTTCGGACCATAGAAAGCTGCTTCTCCAGCTTCAATTACATAATTCAACCCTTTATCTTTCGCAGCACTGATAATTGCATTTTCTGCTTTTTCCCAGTTTTCAACGCTACCTATATATTTATCCGGATTATCTAAATCACGCACCGAAACTTGAGCTGTAAAGTTTTCAAAACCTAACGATCCAAAAACATACAATACTAAATCGATAACATTTTTGAACTCAGCATCTAATTGATCTGGCGTACAAAAAATATGCGCATCATCCTGAGTAAATCCTCTAACGCGAGTCAATCCATGCAATTCACCCGATTGTTCATAACGATAAACCGTTCCAAATTCAGCATAACGCTTTGGTAAATCTTTGTATGACCAAGGTCTTGCATTATAAATCTCACAGTGGTGCGGACAGTTCATTGGTTTTAACAAGAATTCTTCGCCTTCCGCTGGTGTATGAATCGGTTGAAAGCTATCTGCACCATATTTAGCATAGTGTCCAGAAGTCACATACAAGTCTTTCATTCCAATGTGCGGTGTAACTACTTGCTCATAACCTGCTTTTTTCTGTGCTTTTTTTAAGAATTGCTCCAGTCTATCGCGCAAAGCAGCTCCTTTTGGTAACCATAATGGTAAACCTTGACCTACTTTTTGAGAAAAATGGAATAAATCTAATTCTTTTCCTAATTTTCTATGATCTCTTCGTTTTGCTTCTTCTAATAATTCTAAGTAATCCGTTAAGTCTTTTTGTTTTGGGAACGAAATTCCGTAAACACGTGTCAATTGCTTATTTTTCTCATCACCTCTCCAGTAAGCACCCGCCACCGATAAAATTTTCATCGCTTTAATGATTCCCGTATTCGGAATATGACCACCACGACATAAATCAAAGAAATTTGCATGATCACAAAATGTAATTGTTCCGTCTTCTAAATTCGAAATCAATTCTGTTTTGTACTCGTTATTTTTATACACTTCCAATGCTTCCGCTTTTGAAACCGGACGCATTTTAAATTCGTGCTTTTCTCTTGAGATTTCTAACACACGGTCTTCAATCTTTTTGAAATCGGCATCCGTAATTTTTTGATCCCCAAAATCCACATCATAATAGAAACCATTATCAATTGCAGGACCTAAAGTTAGTTTTATACCAGGATAAAGTTCTTCTAAAGCTTGCGCCATAACGTGCGAGGTCGAATGCCAAAATGCTTTTTTTCCCGCTACATCATTCCAGGTATATAATACAAGTGTACCGTCCGTCGTCAAAGTCGTCGTTGTTTCAATAGTGGTACCATTGTAGGAAGCCGAAATCACATTTCTAGCTAAACCTTCACTAATGCTTTTTGCAACATCCATTGGAGTAACTCCTTGAGCCATCTCCTTAACCGACCCGTCAGGTAAAGTAACTTTTATCATTTTTTAAAATTTATAAGGTGCAAATATAAGCCATAAAAAAAATCCATACAATATATATAAGGTATAATGTTGAAAAAGATTTTTTTGCAGCACGCATTCAGTCTTCCATAAGACTACTTGTCCCGCTGTGCACTATATCTTTTATAAACCTTTCAGGATTTATAAAAGGATGCCGTTTCCATCGGGGCTAGATAAGACGTTTTGTG
>JAGOAL010000027.1 GCA_017983975.1 Flavobacterium sp. | reverse complement strand
CGTTTATCCATTAACCGTGGATCCAGCGCAAGAAGAAGGATTAAGAAGTTCTTCTAAAAAAATTGATGCTATGATTAAACAGTTTGAACAAAGTTATGCTGTAAGAGATAAACAAGATGTTCTTGCCATGTGTGCGCTTCAATTTGCTGCACAAGTAGAACAAAAACAAATTAACACTTCTCAAATTAGTGAATCTGCTATGACTAGATTACAAAATCTAGATAAAAAGCTGAGTGAGTTACTCACAAAATAAATACGTTCTTACACAATAAATACAATACTGCCTACATTAGTATATATTTGATAAACTCAACACTAACAAATTAAACGAGTGAATCTTTGCAACTAAAACAGGCCCTTTAGTGGGAAGTTTGAACTGCAAGTTAACTTAAATCTTGTATAACCGAGTTTATACAAACACCTAATGTAGGCTTTTTTTATATAATTTTTTTAACACATATCATGGATATACTAGGTATAGTAATAGGATTAGCAACTGGTCTTGGAGGCGGTTTTGGAGGAGCAAAATTATTAGAAAGAAGCAATGTTTCAAACCTGATAAAAAACGCTAAAAAGGAAGCAAGTTCCATTCTTAAAGATGCTAAATTAGAAGCAGAAGCTACTAAAAAAGAAAAAATTCTTCAAGCTAAAGAACGTTTTTTAGAATTGAAAGCAGAACACGAACAAGTCATTCTTGCACGCGATAAAAAAACAGCCGAAGCTGAAAAAAGAACGAGAGATAAAGAATCTCAAATTTCAAATGAGTTAGCAAAAGCCAAAAAAGTAAATGATGATGCAGAGGCAAAAATTTCTGAATATACTGCGAAAATCGAAGTATTAGAGAAAAAACAACAAGAGATTGATCGTTTACACAAAAGCCAAGTAGAACAATTAGAAACTATCTCTGGTTTATCTGCTGATGAAGCAAAGGAACAATTAGTAGAAAGCTTAAAAGCTGAAGCTAAAACAAACGCTATGTCTTTTATACAAGATACCGTTGAAGAAGCTAAAATGACTGCACACCAAGAAGCTAAGAAAATCATTATTAGCACTATTCAACGTGTTGGAACCGAAGAAGCGGTTGAAAATTGTGTATCGGTATTCAATATTGAATCGGATGATGTTAAAGGTAGAATCATTGGTCGTGAAGGACGTAATATTAGAGCTTTAGAAGCTGCAACAGGTGTTGAAATCATAGTTGATGATACACCAGAAGCTATTATTCTTTCTTGTTTTGACCCAGTTCGAAGAGAAATTGCTCGTTTAGCACTTCACAAATTAGTAACTGACGGACGTATTCACCCAGCAAGAATTGAAGAAGTAGTGGCTAAAACTGCTAAACAAATAGATGAAGAAATTATCGAAACTGGAAAACGTACAGTAATTGATTTAGGAATCCACGGATTACACCCAGAATTAATTAAAGTTGTCGGTAGAATGAAATACCGTTCGTCATACGGACAAAATTTATTACAACACTCTAGAGAAGTTGCTAAACTTTGTGGAATTATGGCTGCCGAACTTGGCTTAAACGTAAAATTAGCTAAAAGAGCAGGTTTATTACACGATATTGGTAAAGTGCCTGATACAGAAAGTGAATTGCCTCACGCAATTTTAGGAATGCAATGGGCTGAAAAATATGGTGAAAAAGAAGAAGTATGTAATGCAATTGGAGCACACCACGACGAAATTGAAATGAAATCATTGATTTCTCCAATTATCCAAGTTTGTGATGCTATTTCTGGTGCAAGACCAGGTGCAAGACGTCAAGTATTAGACTCGTATATTCAACGTTTGAAAGATTTAGAAGACATTGCTTTCGGATTTAATGGCGTTAAAAATGCCTATGCTATTCAAGCAGGTAGAGAACTTCGTGTAATTGTTGAAAGTGAAAAAGTATCCGATGATGCTGCTTCCAACTTATCATTCGAAATTTCTCAAAAAATTCAAACTGAAATGACGTATCCAGGTCAAGTAAAAATTACGGTAATTAGAGAAACAAGAGCTGTGAATATTGCAAAATAAAGTTTTCAATCGCAGTATACAGTAAACAATTTAAAAGGGATTTTCAGAATTTGAAAATCCCTTTTTTTATGCTTAAAACTTAAACTGAATAATAAGACTGAAAACTAAACACTATTTCCTAGGGTGATAATTATTCAAAACTTCCGATAAGAATTTTCGATCCAAATGCATGTATACTTCAGTCGTGGTAATAGACTCATGCCCAAGCATTAATTGAATCGAACGCAAATCAGCGCCATTTTCTAGTAAATGTGTGGCAAAAGAATGACGAAATGTATGTGGACTAATCGTTTTGTTTAAATTTATTTTAATAGCTAAATTTTTAATAATTGTAAAGACCATAGCACGAGTTAATTGACGCCCTCGCCTATTTAAAAACAAGGTGTCTTCAAAGTTCTTTTGAATAGACAAATGGACTCTAACTTGATTTACATAAGAAGTAACAATCTTAATTGTTGATTTACCTACAGGAACAAATCGTTGTTTATTTCCTTTACCCGTTATTTTAATGAACCCTTCTTCAAAAAATAAATCGGATAATTTTAACGAAATCAATTCAGAAACGCGCAAACCGCAACTGTATAAGGTTTCAAGCATTGCCTTATTTCGTTCGCCTTCTGGAGTGGATAAATCAATTGCTTGTATTAGCGAATCAATTTCAACAGTAGAGAGTGTATCAGGAAGTTTTCGTCCGGTCTTTGGTACTTCAATCAATTCAAGTGGTGTATCGTTTCTATAGTCTTCAAAAATAAGGTAATTAAAAAAACTCTTCAAACCAGAAATTAAGCGCGATTGACTTCTAGGATTTACTTGTGAAGCCATTTCATAAATAAACTGTTGAATAATCTCTTCGGTAATATGAATAGGCGATATATTGATTTCTTTTTGAGCTAAAAACAAGACCAATTTCTCAATATCAAAGGTGTAATTATCAATCGTATTCTTAGATAGCCCACGCTCTAACTTTAAATAGTTTTGATATTCTTTGATATATGATTGCCAATTACTCATAGGTCAAATATAGCAAATTTGAAGTAAAAAAAATCCCGCCGAAGCGGGATTTAAAATATCTATTATAAAAAAATTAGAATCTAAAACCTAAGCCAATTTGAAAAACTGAATTTTTAATATTATTTCCACCAGCATCAGCATCTCCTATTTCTGTTAAACCTCCTTGATATCTTGCATTTGCGAAAATTATATCAGAAAATTCATAATTCATTCCTATACCTAAGCCTAAATCTGTTGATTTCATATTATCCTTCATATCAACAGTATCTGATCCTAATCCTTCAACTTTAAATTTTAATTTAGAACTAGTTAAAAACCCAACATAAGGCCCAGCCTCTAATGAAAAATTATTAGCGATATGATATTTAAACATTAAAGGAACATTAATATAGTTAAATTTTAATGTTGCTTCAACATTATAAGTAGTTCCGTCTACATTAAGAGGTCCTTCAGATTTTGAACCCTGAGCTGAATATAAAATTTCAGGTTGGAATGTAAATTTATCAGAAATTGGAATTTCAACAAACAATCCCGCATTAACCCCAATAATATCTTTAGCATCTCCAGCATCATCTCCAACTAAATTAGCTACGTTCATACCTAATTTAGATCCAAATTTAATTTGCTTAGCTGGTTTATCTTTATCTTGTGCAATGATAGAACCAAATGCTAATAAAGCCAAAGTTGTAAAAAGTACTTTTTTCATGTTTAGTTTAAAATTTAAAATTAGTAAGTACAAAAATAAAAAAAATAAACACATTAAGACGTTTTTTTAAACTATAAATAAATTAAAACTTATAATACTAAACAAAAATAACAGGAATAAAAAAACCCGAGCATTGCTCGGGTTTAAATATTTTAATTAAAAATTAAAATCTATATCCTAATCCAAATTGTAATCCAGCGTTTCCAACATCAAAACCATCAACATCAGAAATATTAGCTAAACCATAGTTGTAACGAGCATCAAAAAATAATCCAGATTTTAACTCATAACCAGCTCCAAAACCTAAACCAAAGTCTAAAGATTTTGTTCCTTCGTCTACAGTTTCATCAGCACCAATTTTAAAAGCTAATTCAGGACCAGCTTGTAAAGATAATCCATCCATTACATAATACTTAGCCATAACAGGTAATCTTAAATAAGAAATAGCCGCTTCATCAGCACCTTCCGAAGAGTACATTAATTCAGGTTGTACGTGGAATTTGTCAGACATTGTGAAATCAACTAAACCACCAATGTAAAAACTAGTTTGTGAGTCAGAATCAGCATCACCTGTAAAATTTGTGTTATTTAATCCGGCTTTAACACCAAATTTCATTTCTTGAGCATTAGAAGCTCCAAAGGCCATAACTGCAATTGCAGCAAATAAAACTTTTTTCATGTTTAGTTTATTTTAAAGTTAATAATGACAAATTTATATAATTATTTTTTAGTTATCAACATTTGTTAATAAGTTATCAACAATTTATTAACTATTATTTTTTTAATCAAAAAAACAATTAAAATCAAGTCAATTAACGCATTATAAAAAATTAGTTGCCTGAGTTATTAACAAACTACAACCTTGTAGTAAATAAAAAAAACAATAAAAATTGGATAATATATCGATAAAACATAAATACAATCAAATTTATTCGGTTTAAAATAGCTAAACTTTTATTAAAAATAAACCAACCATAATTGGATTTTTCTATTTTTACATCAAATACTATATTTATAGTTACTAATCCTATTTTATGAAGGTACTTATTATAAATGGTCCAAACTTAAATCTATTGGGCAAACGCGAAACTGAAGTCTATGGCTCTGAAAGTTTTGAATCATATTTTGAAACGTTACAAAATCAATTCAACACTATAGAATTAAGCTATTTTCAAAGTAACATTGAAGGCGAACTTATTTCAAAATTACAAGAAGTAGGTTTTACTTATGATGGCATTATAATTAATGCCGGTGCTTATACTCATACCTCTATAGGTATTGCCGATGCCATCAAAGCCATTACCACTCCAGTGGTTGAAGTACATATATCAAATACCTTTTCAAGAGAAACTTTTAGACACCAATCCTTTATTTCTCCACACGCAAAAGGAGTGATTATTGGTTTTGGCCTTAAAAGTTATGCTTTAGCCCTTCAATCTTTTTAATTTCATACAACCTTTTAGTATTTATTATCGTCTATAACAATAAACCATTTATGCAAAAAATCTTACTTACCCTTACGCTATGTTATTCCTTAATTTCCTTTGCTCAAATAAAAGGCACAGTGAAAGATGAAAACGGAAAACCCTTACCTTATGTAAATATCTATATTGAAAACACTTATATAGGTACTACTTCAAATGAATTGGGCAACTATGAATTAAACCTCAACGATAAAAAAAATGTGCATCTTATTTTTCAGCACCTAGGTTTTAAAACGCAAAAACATCTAATTGCAAATGCAAATACTCCTTATCAGTTAGACATTACCTTAATTGAAGAAAATTATGAGCTGAAGGAGTTAGTTATCAATACGGGCGAAAATCCTACCAACGAAATTATCAAACAAGCGATTGCTTCGCGCAAAAAGAATGCTGCAAAAACCGATAAATTTGAAGCCGATTTCTATTCAAGAGGTCTTTTTAGAGTGAAAGACATTCCGAAAAAATTTATGGGTGTTGAAATTGGAGACATGGAAGGCAATCTAGATTCAACCCGAAGCGGCATCATTTATCAATCGGAAACTGTTTCTAAAATAAAATTTGAAAAGCCAGATAACTTAAAAGAAGAAATAATTGCGTCTAAAATTGCAGGTGATGATAACGGTTTTAGTTACAATACCGCTTTAAATACTAATTATGACTTTTATGAAAATTATGTTGCTTTTGGTATTAATATGGTTTCACCAATAGCTGATAATGCTTTTAATTACTACAAATACAAACTAGAAAGCACTTTTCTTGACGAAAAAAACCAATTAATTAATAAAATTAAAGTAACTCCAAAACGCGACAAAGAACCTGTTTTTGAAGGATTTATTTATATTGTAGAAGATTCATGGGCAATTTACGGCATCGATTTAGACATCAAAGGATATCGAATGCAAGAGCCTATTTTAGAATCGATGAAGCTGACTCAAAATTTCAGTTATAATGAAAGTACAAAGGTTTGGGCAAAGAACATTCAGTCATTAGACTTTAGTGCAGGAATTTTCGGAATGAAATTCACTGGGAAATTCACTCACGTTTTTAGTAATTATGTTTTTAAAGAAACTTTTGATAAAAAAACATTTGGGAAAGAGATTGTATCGTTTGCACAAAATGCGAACAAAAAAGAAGAAAGTTTTTGGAACACTGCACGACCAGTGCCTTTGACAACCGAAGAATTAAAAAATTATACTAAAAAAGATAGTATTCAAACCATCCGAAAATCAGTGACTTATATGGATTCTATCGATGCGAAAGGAAATCGATTTAAATTTCAAAAAATACTCACAGGCTACACCTACAGAAATAGCTTTAAAAAATGGAGTTTTAATTATCAAGGTTTAATGAATTTAAGTTCGTTAAGCTTTAATACAGTTCAAGGCTGGAATTTAGACAGTGGTTTTTCCTACAGAAAATGGAATGATGAAAACGGAAAATACACTTCTATAACTTCTACATTTAATTATGGTTTTGCAGAAGATAGACTGAGAGTAAAAGGTAATTATTACCACCGTTTTAATAATCAAAACAACGCCTATATTAGTCTTTCGGGCGGAAGCAGTATTAATCAGTTTAATAATTCGGAACCAATAAGCAGTACCATTAATACGGTTAGTACTTTATTTTTCAAGAACAATTTCATGAAACTATATAATAAAGAGTTTGCCGAAATTAATTATGGAAGAGAAGTTACTAATGGAATTTTTGTTTCGGGACGAGTATTGTATGAAAATCGCCGTGCTTTATTCAATAATACAGATTATACTTTGATTAAAAATGATGATGCTTATTTTTCAAACGATCCGTTACAACCTAATAATGACATTTCAACGCCATTTCAAAAACACCACATTGTAAAAGGGCAAATAGGAACTAGAATTCGTTTTGGCCAAAAATACATTTCAAGACCCGACGGCAAAATAAACATTCAAAACGATGATTATCCAGTTTTAAGTCTTAGTTATGAGAAAGCTTTTGGCGGAACTAACAAAAACTATCAATACGATTTCATTGGTGCTGTAGTTGATTATTCTAAAACCATTGGAAACAAAGGTGATTTTGGATTGCGATTTAAAGCTGGGAAATTCTTTAATGCCGAAAATATTTCGTTTGTAGATTACAAGCATTTTAACGGAAATCAAACACATGTGAATATGATGAATAATTCGCTCAATGCGTTTAATTTGCTACCTTATTATAGTCACTCAACAAATGATGCGTATCTAGAAACGCACATTGAGCACAATTTTAAAGGCTATATTATGAATAAGATTCCGTTGTTGAATAAATTGCAATGGAATTTAATAGGTGGCTTTCACCAAATTAATGTTCCAAATTTTAAACCTTACCAAGAAGTAACTGTAGGATTTGATAACATAGGTTGGGGTAAATTTAGATTTTTACGAATTGATTATGTAAGAAGTTATCAAAATGGCTTTCAAGGTGATGGCGTAATGTTTGGCCTGAAATTTTAATATAAAGAAAGCACTTCTAAGAGGTGCTTTTTTATTTAAAAAATACATCATATCCAAAACGAAGTAATGCAATTCCAACAACAATTAGAAAGAAGATGCGAATAAATCCGTTACCTTTTGAAATAGCTAAACGAGCGCCCAACCAAGAACCGGTAACATTACACACCGCCATAGGGATTGCGATTGTCCATATGATTTTTCCTTTTAGCACAAATAAAGTGATGGATCCAAAATTAGTAGCCAAATTAACAAGTTTTGCATAAATATTGGCTTGTAAAAAATCGAAACCTAAGATTGCAATAAATGCCATTATTAACAAACTTCCAGTTCCTGGACCGATGAATCCATCATAAAAACCTAAGAAAATACAAATTAAAATCCCGTAACTATAAGTTTGTTTTTGTGTCAATTTATCGATTTGAAACTGTCCGAAATCCTTTTTGAAATAAGTATACAATAACAATAAAATTAAAACCAAGAAAAGTAGTGGTTTCATGAAGTCATTTTGCATAATATTGAGCAAACTTGAACCCAAATAAGCAAATCCAAACGATACAAAAGCCATAATTAAAAATAACTTCCAATTGACTTTTGTAGATTTTAAATAATGATAGGCCGCCATGCTAGTTCCGCTAAATCCAGGAATTTTTAAAGTTCCAATAATCGAAGCAACGGGTAAATTAGGCAATAAAATTAAAGCAGCAGGTGTTTGAATTAATCCGCCACCACCCACAATAGCATCGATAAAACCAGCTATAAATGAAGCAATGCAGAGTAAAATGATGATGTAGGTTTCCATTCTCAGTATTCAGTGATCAGTTTTAAGTGTTCAATAATAAGGTGGAATAACTGCCAACTCATTACTGAACACTGCACACTGAATTATACTCTCACGATATCAGCACCAATGGCACGAAGACGTTCATCTATACGTTCGTAACCTCTGTCGATTTGTTCGATATTTTGGATAGTTGATGTTCCTTTTGCGGTTAACGCAGCAATTAGTAAAGAAATTCCCGCACGAATATCAGGCGAACTCATCGTAGTTGCTTTCAATTGTGATTGGAAATTATGTCCCATAACCACCGCTCTGTGCGGATCACACAACATAATTTTTGCACCCATATCAATTAATTTATCAACGAAGAATAAACGGCTTTCAAACATTTTTTGGTGAATCAATACATCGCCATGCGCTTGCGTACAAACTACAAGCACTATACTTAGTAAATCAGGCGTAAATCCAGGCCAAGGTGCATCAGCAATAGTTAAGATTGAACCATCAATATCGGTTTTAATTTCGTATCCGTCTTTGTGAGCAGGAATGTAAATGTCATCGCCTTTTCGCTCTAACGTAATTCCTAACTTTCTAAATACGTTAGGAATTTGTCCTAAATTATCCCAACTTACATTTTTAATAGTAATTTCACTTCGGGTCATAGCCGCTAAACCAATCCATGAACCAATTTCAACCATATCAGGTAAAATTCTGTGTTCGCAACCGCCTAATGTTTCAACGCCTTCAATGGTTAATAAATTAGATCCTACGCCCGAAATTTTGGCGCCCATTGAATTTAACATCTTACATAACTGTTGCAAATAAGGTTCGCAAGCTGCGTTATAAATCGTTGTTGTTCCTTCTGCTAAAACAGCTGCCATAACAATATTAGCCGTTCCGGTTACTGAAGCTTCGTCTAACAACATGTAAGCACCTTTTAATCTTCCGTCAATTTCAACACCATAAAAATGGTCTTCTCTTTCATATCTAAAAGTGGCTCCTAGATTAATAAACCCTTCAAAATGAGTATCTAAACGACGACGTCCTATTTTATCACCTCCTGGTTTTGGAATATATCCACACCCAAAACGAGCTAATAAAGGACCTACAATCATAATTGAACCTCGTAAACTTCCACCCTCTTTTTTAAAGGCTTCTGTTTTTAAGTAATTCACATTTACTTCATCGGCTTGAAACGTGTAATCGCCTGGGCCATTTTTTTGAATCTTAACCCCTAAATTACCTAATAAAGTAATCAATTTATTGACATCAATAATGTCTGGAATATTTGTAACTCTTACTTTCTCTGAAGTTAGTAAAACTGGGCATAAAACTTGTAAAGCTTCATTTTTTGCACCTTGAGGAGTAATTTCTCCTTTTAAGGATTTTCCTCCTTCAATTTTAAATGTTCCCATGCAATTAACTATTTTTTTTGAATGTGTTTTTATTGTTTTTATTTAGATGTGTTTTTCCATTGGTATTTTTCTTGATTATACCTGGCTTATTGGAACTAAATTGAGTTTTATTGGATACTTTTTTATTCACTTTCATCAAATCGTGGGTATTTGAAAGCTCCTCATTTGATTTAGAAAGGTTTAATTTTCCATCAGAAAGTTCTATTAAGTGTTCAAAAATAACTTCATCGGTAACGGTATCTTTGTTCCAACTTAAATAACATTTCTTCATATGATTTGCTATAACCAAAACTAAAGCGTTTTTTAAATCACTTTCTTCCCAGCTATTGGCAACATCAATCATGTATTTAATATTGTTTCCGTAAAAACGATACTTTGGAAAATTTTGCGGATACTTTAAACGATCGGGTTTTTGAGTTAAAATGTCTTTTGACGGTATAGGATATGGTGAATCTACGTCCAAATTAAAATCAGACATAATAAACAACTGATCCCATAATTTATGCTGAAAATCGGGCACATCTCTTAAATGCGGATTTAAAGATCCCATCACAGAAATAATATATCTTGCAGCTTTGTTTCGTTCTTCTCTATCTGCAATAGCTGTAGCTTGATCAATTAATTTTTGTAAATGTCTTCCGTATTCGGGAATAATCAAATGCGAACGTTGTGAATTGTATTCTAAATAACTTACTTCTTCTACCATGATTTTTTTATAATGAAATAATGCCTTCTATATCAGAAACCGCAATATATTTATCAATAATACTCTGTGCGCTTTTCATTGTAACACTAATTGAAACACTTGTAAATTTACCTGTTTTTGATTGTTGGGTAGTAATTACTGCTCCCATATCATTAAATGCAGCTTCAATTTTTGCAATATTATGTATGTCTGAAGGCAAAATAAATTTAAACAAATATTCTGAAGGCCAAAGTGTTGAATTGGTCAATTCTTCTTTTAATCGAATATAGAAATCTTCTGTTTTCTTATCCATCATTATCTCGTGTAATTAAAAAGCAAATATACTTTTTTATGTTCAGAATTATATTGTTAGCACTTATAAAATTTAAAAGTTGATTAGATTTTTAAAAAAACTTACTTTTGCCACTTAGATTTCAGTTTATGAATAAAGAAATTGTGGTTTTAATTGGGGGACCAAGTTCAGGAAAAACAACTTTAATAGAGGCACTTAAAAAAAAAGGACATACGTGTTATCCTGAAATTTCGCGCGAAGTTATTAAAGAAGCACAAGAACAAGGCATTGAACAATTGTTTCTTGAAAAGCCGTTACTTTTTAGCGAATTACTGTTGGAAGGCCGAAAAAAACAATTCAAATCTGCATTAGAAGAAGTGGCTCCGGTTGTTTTCTTAGACCGAGGAATTCCAGATGTTTTAGCCTATATGCATTACATTGGCGATGCCTATCCCGCTTTTTTTGACCAAGCTTGTAAAGACCACAAATATAATTCGGTTTTTGTATTACCTCCTTGGCAAGATATTTATGTAAGCGATGCCGAACGCTATGAAAATTATGAGCAAGCAGCTCTAATTCACGATCATCTCATGGAAACGTATCAAAAATATGGCTATTCTATTATAGAAGTTCCAAAAGATACCGTAGAAAATCGGATGGAATTTATTTTAAATCAACTTGCTAAATAAAACTTTTTGTACCTTAGTGTTTCTAAAAGCCCTATTACATGTCTGAAGCCTTACAATTACTTCAAAAATACTGGAAACACGAGCGTTTTAGAGCGCCACAAGAAGCTATAATTCAATCGGTTCTCGATGGAAAAGACACTTTTGCCTTGTTACCCACTGGCGGAGGAAAATCGGTGTGTTTTCAAATTCCTGGTTTATTATTAGACGGTATTTGTCTTGTAATATCGCCTTTAGTGGCACTTATGAAAGATCAGGTGTACAATTTGCAAAGTAAGAATATTAAGGCAATCGCGATAACAGGTGGTGTTTCGCAAGACGAAGTAATCGATATACTTGATAACTGTCAATTTGGAAATTATAAGTTTTTATATCTTTCACCGGAACGACTTCAGCATGATTGGATTGTTGAGCGTTTAAAACAGTTATCCATAAATTTAATCGCAATTGATGAAGCGCATTGTGTGAGCCAATGGGGGCATGATTTTAGACCGGCTTATTTAAAGATTTCGGAACTAAAAAAATCATTTCCAAAAACACCTTTTTTAGCATTAACTGCTACTGCAACTAAGCGCGTTCAAGAAGATATTTGCACTCATTTAGCATTAACCGAACCTGCTTTTTTTACCAAATCATTTGCGCGTGAAAACCTAGCTTACCACGTAATTACCACCGAAGATAAAAATTATAAAATTCAACAAATTCTTACTAAAAACCCGCAGTCTTCGATAATTTATGTGCGCAACCGAAAATCATGTGTAGAGACATCACAACAACTCAACGATTTAGGTTTTAAAAGCACTTATTATCATGGCGGTTTACCTGCAAAAGAGAAAGAAAAAAATATGCAATTGTGGCTAAACGATAAAGTTCAAATTATCGTGGCTACTAATGCATTTGGAATGGGAATTGACAAACCCGATGTCAAAACAGTAATTCATATTCAACTCCCAGAAAATATTGAAAATTATTATCAAGAAGTAGGAAGAGCTGGACGAAATGGTGAAAAGGCATTCGGTATTTTAATAACAAATCCTACTGATATTGAATTGGCAAAAAAACAGTTTCTATCTGTTTTACCCGATAAAAAATTTGTAAGAGAAGTCTATGTGAAATTAAATAATTACTTTCAAATTGCCTACGGAGACGGATTTAATGAAAGTTATTCTTTTAATATGAATCATTTTTGTGCACAGTATAAATTTTCAACGCTTAAAACATTTGCTAGTTTACAATTTCTAGATCGTCAAGGAGTAATTACCTTTCAAAGTGAATCGTCTGAAAAAATCAGTATGCAATTTATTATTCCGAGTAAGGAAGTGCTGCGATACATCAGTTTACATCCGCATGACGAACCCATTATTACCACTATTTTAAGAACTTATTCGGGAATTTTTGATGTAGAAACTGCGATAAATCCCGCATTGATTGCAAAAAAAGCAAACAGTACAGAAGCCATTGTTGAAAAAGTGATTCAGCAACTTGCCGAAAGAGACTGTATTCAAATGAATGCTAAAAACAACGACAGCACACTGACATTTAATGAAGCACGAGAAGATGATTTAACGATTAATCGAATTGCAAAATTTTTAGAACATCAAAACCAATTAAAACAAGAACAATTTAAAAGTGTCCTTCAATACATTACCAATGTAGACACTTGCAAAAACAAATTACTCCTCGCCTACTTTGATGAAATAGTTACTGAAGATTGCGGCATTTGTTCGTTTTGCATGACGAAAAAAAAGACTAACCCAATTGAAACCGTTGTTTTGATTGAACAATTAGTACAAAAATCTCCAATGACATCTAGAGAAATAGAAGATGGCCTTCAAATTTCAGCTGAAGCAACTATCTTTGCACTTCAATTATTATTGGAACAAAATAAAATTGCGATTAATTCGCACAATCAATATTACATACAGCATGGAAAAACTTAGAATTGTGTTCATGGGCACTCCCGATTTTGCCGTGGGGATTTTGGATACTATTTATCAAAATAACTATGAAATTGTGGGTGTTATAACAGCACCTGACAAACCAGCAGGTCGTGGTCAAAAAGTAAGTATTAGTGCTGTTAAAGAATATGCTTTGGCAAAAAACTTAAATGTATTGCAACCCACTAATTTAAAAGCGCCCGAATTTTTATCTGAATTAGAACAATTAAATGCCAATTTACAAGTTGTGGTTGCTTTTAGAATGCTTCCAGAAGTGGTTTGGAAAATGCCACAATTGGGCACATTTAATTTACATGCTTCCTTATTACCAGAATATAGAGGAGCTGCACCTATCAATTGGGCGATAATTAATGGTGAAACAAAAACAGGCGTTACTACCTTCTTTATTGATGATAAAATTGATACGGGAGCAATAATTTTAAGTAAAGAAACACCCATTGGCACAAATGAATCTGCTGGTGAATTGCATGATCGCTTAATGCTGCTTGGAAGTGATGCTGTTCTAGAAACGTTAGAATTAATTAAAACCGAAAAAGTTACTACAACTTTACAAGATTTAATAGCAGAAGAAAAAACTGCATATAAATTAAACAAAGACAATTGTAAAATAGATTGGATGAAACCCGGTAATACCATATTTAATTTAATAAGAGGATTATCGCCTTATCCTGCAGCTTGGTCTTATATAATGGATGGCACTGCCGAATGGAATGTTAAATTTTATGAAGCAACTTTTGAAGCAACAACACACAGCAAAAAAGCAGGAACTATTTTTACCACTAAAAAAGAATTTATAATTTACACTACCGATGGCGTATTAAATGTAACTAGTTTACAATTCCCAGGGAAAAAGAAAATGCAGGCTCATGAATTATTAAATGGTCTTACATTCTCTGAAAATGCAGTTGCATACTAAGTTGTAAAAACGCCCTTAAACCGCCTAAAAACAAGAAAAAAGCCCAATGTTATTAACATTTAACCTATTTTATTAACATTTTAATCAAAAATAATACTGAATGCTTGCGTAGCTCAATTATACCGCTAAATTTGCTATCAAATAATTAAGTTTAACCAATTATAAATAACTTTATCATGAACAAATCAGAATTAATCGATGCAATGGCAGCTTCTGCTGGTATCACAAAAGCAGCTGCTAAATTAGCTTTAGAATCATTTTTAAGCAATGTTGAAGGTACTCTTAAAAAAGGTGGAAGAGTTTCTTTAGTAGGTTTCGGATCTTGGTCAGTTTCTGCAAGAGCTGCTAGAGATGGTAGAAATCCTCAAACTGGAAAAACTATCAAAATTGCTGCTAAAAATGTAGTAAAATTCAAAGCTGGTGCTGAATTAGACGGTGCAGTAAACAAAAAATAATTTTTTTTGATTATAACAAGTTAAAGTCCCGATTCTATCGGGACTTTTTCTTTTTATTCTTTTTTTGATTTATTATTTTTTTTTGATAACTTTATGAAATAAACCTACAGCACATGAAGTCAATTTTACCACAAAAAGGACATTTACTTATCGCTGAACCTTCCATCTTAGGTGATGTTTCATTCAATCGTTCAGTAATCTTATTAACAGAGCACAATGCTATTGAAGGATCTATAGGTTTTATTCTAAACAAACCATTAGGATACACAATTAACGATTTAATTATAGATATTGATGCCTCTTTTGAAATTTACAATGGCGGTCCAGTAGAGCAAGATAATTTATATTTTATTCATACCATTCCAGATATAATTCCTAATAGCATTGAAATATCAAATGGTATTTATTGGGGTGGCGATTTTGAAATTACAAAGCAATTGATCAATGAACAGAAAATCACAAAAGAAAACATTCGTTTTTTTCTGGGCTATAGCGGATGGACTGTCAATCAACTAGAAGATGAGCTAGAAGAGAATGCATGGATTGTTACCGAAAATTCATTGAAAGACAAGCTATTATCAAAATCTAGTACACAATTTTGGAAAGAAAAAATAACCGAACAAGGTGGAGAATATGTTTTGTTTTCTAATGCTCCCGAAAATCCGGCGCTTAACTAAGGCTTAAACTACTATTCAACAGCTGTACTAATTCTTTGGAAAAATCTATCGAATAACTTTTTTTTCGGTATTTAGTGATTGGTTGAATACCCGAAATTACATTGGTAAGAAATAATTCATCTGCTTTTTGCAAATCAAAAGGTGAAATTACAGCTTCTTTAACAACAATACCTTCCTTTTTTCTAAGTAGTTCAAGTACTTGTTTTCGCATAATACCATTTAAACAACCTTCCGTAATTGGCGGGGTAACAATCTCATTCCCGCATTTCATGAAAATGTTATTTTGCAGGGCTTCTACTACATTTTTTTCATCGTTAAGCACTAAACAATTATCATAACCATTCTCTTTTGCAAAAACATTACCTACAATTTGCAACATTTTATTGTTTGTTTTGAGTGTCGAAAGCAATTGTTTTGGAACATAAAAATCTTTATACAATTCTACTTCATATTGCTCCTTATCAATTTGGTAAACATCTTGTTGCAAAGGAATTGCAGTAACTATAAATTCAACCTCATTTGAAACAGGTGCATAAAATCCTTCGGCAGTTCTATAAACCGAAAAGCGAACACGAAAGGAATTTGATTTTGGTAATGACGCAATTAACTTCAAAATTTGCGCTTCAAAATATTCCATGGTAAGAAGCATAGGAATTTCCATACGACATATTCGCATAGAAGCCATTAATCTAAAGTAATGATCTTCAAGAAACAAGACCTTATTGTGAACTACTTTTATACTTTCAAAAATAGCATCTCCAACTAAAAATCCGCGATTTGACTCTATTAGAACTGCGCTGTTTTCCTGAATAGTTCCGTTAAAATTTACCATAAAAAAATCCCGATTAAAATCGGGACAAATATACTTCTTTATACTGAATTTTTATACAGAACCTAAGACATGTTTTAAATCTGAAATTTGGTTTTCCCAAAGTAATTTTGACTCTTCTAATTCGTCATCATAAGCAAAATCAGTAATCATGATTGAAACATCTTTAGTAATTTCATCTTCCATTATTTTCAATTCAAAAAAATAATCTGTTTCAGTACCATCTTCATCTAACCATTTAAACTTAATGCGTTCTCCTGATTTTTTTGACGCTAACTTTGCCTTTTCTTCTGAATCATTCCATATAAATGTAAAAAATTCTCCTCTCGAATTCACGTTGTCTGCAAACCATTCAGAAAGCCCTGATGGAGTTGATATATATTGATACAATAATTGTGGCGAAGACTGAATTGGGAATTCTAATTCATATTTTAGTTTTACACTCATTTGTTGATTTTTAAGAGTCGAAATATATAGAAAATTAATTGAAAACACAAAAAAAGATTTTAATTTATTTTATAAAATAATGTTTGCAAAGAATATAAATAGTTTTATATTTGCACCCGCATTCTAGTAGGATGTTAGACCAACATTTGGCGAGGTAGCTCAGTTGGTTAGAGCGCAGGATTCATAACCCTGAGGTCACGGGTTCAACTCCCGTCCTCGCTACGAAATTAAACCCTTAATATTCAGTTATTAAGGGTTTTTTATTTTTAATATTCTAGTCTCTCTCAAAAAGAAAAGAATTATCTACTACCTTTGCCGCATGAGCATCACTTTACTTTCTTCTCCTTTACAAGGATTTACCGATTTTAGATTCAGAAATGCCTTCCATCGCTATTTTGGAGGTATTGATACCTTTTATTCGCCTTACATCAAACTCAATGGAAAATTAGTAATCAAAGGTTCGTATGAAAGAGATATTCTACCAGAAAATAATACCACTTTAGAAGTAATTCCGCAAATCATTACTAATGATGCTGAAGAATTTTTATTTGTTGCCAACTATGTACAGCAACTTGGTTACAAAGAGTTGAATTGGAATTTAGGCTGCCCCTATCCTATGGTCGCAAAATGCGGAATGGGTTCTGGATTAATTAGTAATACTTCGCAAATTGAACATATTTTAAAGCGCGTTCATAACGAAACAGATATTATTGTTTCGATGAAAATGCGAATGGGCTATGAAAATCCAACCGAAATTTTAGATGTATTCCCTATTTTAGAGCAATATCCTATTAAAAATATTGCCATTCATGCCCGCATTGGAAAACAACTCTACAAAGGTGGCGTCGATTTAGATTCGTTTCAAAAATGTTTAGATACTTCCAAACAGAAAATTTATTACAACGGCGATATTACTTCGGTTGAAAAATTTAGAATAATGCAAGAACGCTTCCCTTCAATTGACCACTGGATGATCGGAAGAGGTTTAATTGCCGATCCGTTTTTGCCTTCGATGATCAAAAACAACACGACAGAATATCCGAAAAATAAATTGGAAATTTTCGAAGCTTTTCACGATACTATTTATCAAGAATATGATGCTTATTTATCGGGGCCAACGCCTATTCGCATGAAAATGTTAGGCTTCTGGGAATACTTTTCAGAATCATTTTCTAATCCTCAAAAAACATTTAAAAAGATTAAAAAAGCAGGAAATAGTAAGAATTACGAAATTGCTGTGAAAGAAATTTTTAAAAACGGATAATAAGAAGCTAAGAAAAATTGCCACAAAGTCACTAAGGCACTAAGGAAAATTGAAATATAAACTTTGTGTCATCGTGGCAAAAAAACTGCATTACTTCAAACCTTAAATTTATTTCCTAATTTTTTTCCAATTAAATAGGCAACTCCAACACCTAAAATGAGAATCCAAAGATTCATGTAAATATAAAATGTGAAGGCAATTGGATGTTCCGTTGAATTGAAGCAATAACTCTCAAGTAAAAAACAAAATTCGGTAGATTGTGTGGCAAATTGTGATAAAACAAAACTAACTAAAAGAGATATTCCAATGGCCGAAATGATATAAAGCACATTTTTATTCAACGGTTTTTTGCCCGTGGGTTGAAACACATTGCGCTCGGCCTCTGAACGTTTATTGTTTTGAAGAGACCAAATTACTTTTTTTGCTTCGTCGTCTACATTCATATTAAATTATTTTAACGCAAAGGCGCAAAGTTTTTCGCAAAGGCATTTTAAGACTATCTAAAGTCTAATCTTTGTGTAAAAAAGAGACGCTTTCAGCGTGACAAGTTTACGTGTAGCAAAGTTCGGCTTTTAATTATTGCAATAAAGTAACTAAAGTTGCAAAGTCTACTTTTTGTTGTTCGCCCGTAGCTAAATTTTTTAATCCAAATTCTTCACGTTCAATTTCCGATTCGCCTACAATAACCGCAAATGGAATTCCTCTTCTATCCGCGTGTTTGAATTGTTTGTCGATTTTGGATTTATCAGGATATAATTCCACTTTGATTCCTTTTTGACGTAATTTTCCGATGGCTTTCATCGCATACAACGCTTCTTTATCACCAAAATTTAAGAACAACGCTTTTGATGTGGCTAAAACGGTTGCTGGAAATAAACCAACTTCTTCCATTACCAAAGCAATTCGGTCTAAACCAAACGAAATTCCAACGCCCGACATGTTTTTCAATCCGAAAATTCCCGTTAAATCATCATATCGACCTCCGCCGCCAATCGAACCCATGGCAACACCTTTTGGCGCTGCAACTTCAAAAATGGCGCCTGTGTAATAATTCAATCCACGTGCTAACGTTACATCTAAATCCAAGAAAGCGGTTTGTAAACCTAAAGTCGTAATGTTGTCACAAATAAATTGTAATTCGTTAACACCTTTCATTCCTTCTTCAGAATTAGCCAATAACTGCCCTAATTTTTCAATTTTCTCATTGATGGTTCCTGAAAAATCAAACAACGACTGAACTTTCTCGATAGCCGATTCCGAAATACCCTTTTCAAGCATTTCTTTTTTCACGCCATCAGCACCTATTTTGTCTAATTTATCTAAAGCCACCGTAAAATCAATCAATTTATCCGAAGCACCAATTACCTCGGCAATTCCAGATAATATTTTACGATTGTTAATTTTAATAGTAACGCCTCCTAATCCTAATTGACTAAAAACCGAGTCATACAATTGCACCAACTCTACTTCTTGCCACAATGAATTGGAACCCACCACATCGGCATCGCACTGATAAAACTCTCTAAAACGACCTTTTTGAGGTCTATCGGCACGCCAAACAGGTTGAATTTGGTAACGTTTAAACGGAAATTCAATATCATTTTGGTGTTGCACCACATAGCGCGCAAACGGAACAGTTAAGTCGTAACGAAGGGCTTTTTCGGAGATTTTACCAGTTAATTGTTTGTAGTTTATCGTTTGTAGTTCTTCCATTGGGACTTTATCCAAATAATCTCCCGAATTCAAAATTTTAAAAATCAAACGATCACCTTCTTCACCATATTTTCCCATCAAGGTCTCCGAATTTTCAAACGAAGGTGTTTCAATAGGTTGAAAGCCAAATTTCTCAAAATTAGTTTTTATCGTACTGAAAATATAATTACGTTTCGCTACCTCTGCAGGCGAAAAATCACGAGTTCCTTTTGGTATGCTTGGTTTTTGTGCCATTTTACTAATGTGTCAATTTGAAAATTTGTCAATTAGACAATTTTAATTTTTGTAATGCAAATATCGAATATATTTAGCAGTTTAAAAAATGTATTTTTTTTGTTACCAATAGATTTTATTTCTGTCATTTCGACGTAGGAGAAATCTCATCAAGAAATTCAAATAATGTGATTTCTCCTGCGTCGAAATGACAAAGCAACTGAAAGAAGTATGTGTTTAAAAAAATCTTCATTATATTGTAACATTTCACACTAACTTTAGTCTTATAGTTATGATAGGATTATTCAAAGAAAATACAAAAATTGCACTTGACTCCATTAAAAGTCAGGCGTTGCGTACTTCGTTAACGGTTTTAATTATCGCCATTGGAATTTGGGCTTTAGTGGGTGTATTAACCTTAGTTACCGCTTTAGAAAATTCATTATTAAATAATTTTGCTTCTATGGGAGCGAATACTTTTTCAATTAGTCAATACGATTATTCTTCCGAAATTAATCAAAATGATGCCGATCAGCGTGTAAATCCTATCGTTAGTTATCCGCAAGCAAAAGCATTTCAAGACAAATATAATTTTCCGTTTACATCAACCTCATTATCTTTTACGGCAGGTTCAGCCATTGAAGTAAAATATCAAGACAAGAAAACCGATCCAGAAATTTCTGTAGTAGGAATTGATGAAAATTTTTGTCCGAATAAAGGTTTAGAAGTTGTTAAAGGCCGAAACATGAATTCTTTTGATGTAGCTAACAACAACTATGTTTGTGTTTTAGGTTCTGATTTTGAAAAAGGGCTATTTGCAAATATGAATCCTATTGACAAAATTATTTCGATTCGTGGTGCCAAATTTAGAGTGATTGGTGTTTTGAAAGAAAAAGGTTCGACTTTTGGTAACAGTCAAGATTTACGAGTTTTAATTCCTACACAAGTAGCACGTTCGCTTTTTTCGGCACCTAACATAAATTATGATTTGGATGTTATGGTTAACAACGAAGCATTGTTAAATGAAGCGGTTGATGATGCAAAATTGACTATGCGCCGAGTGCGAAAACTGAGTCCGGTTGAAAAAGATAACTTCGGAATTGAACGTAGCGATGATTTAAGACGTACTTTGATGGAAGAAGTAGCATTTTTAAGTATTATTGCTTGGGTTATCGGATTACTTACTGTTTTTGGTTCTACCATTGCATTAACCAATATTATGTTAGTTTCTGTTACCGAAAGAACACGAGAAATTGGTGTTCGAAAATCATTAGGTGCAAAACGTTCAACTATTGGTTGGCAATTCTTAACCGAAACGTTTGTAATTAGTCAAATGGGCGGATTATTGGGTTTAATTTTAGGAATTGGAACGGGTTATTTAATTGCTTCTTTACTTAAATTTTCATTTACTACCCCTTGGTTAGCAATTATTGCAACGATTGTAACTACTATTGTAGTAACTATTATTTCTGGCTTGGTTCCGGCATTGAAAGCGGCTAAATTAGATCCTGTGGAGGCGTTGCGATACGAGTAAAAAGATAACCACAAAGGACACTAAGAAGGCACAAGGTCCACAAGTTTTTTAAATTAATCTTTGCGTAACTTTGTGATAAACCTTTGGGAACTTTGCGTTACTGAACTAAATTGAACATTTCACCATTCGATCATTTCCGTAAATATCTTTTTTTAATTCGATGTTTTTGAAACCTAAATTCTGAAGTAATTCAACCGTTTCTTTTCCTAAATATTGATTGATTTCGAAAAATAATAATCCGTTTGGCAACAAATTTTTTATGGCTAATTGTGCAATTTTTCTGTAAAAAAGTAAGGCATCTGTATCTTCAACAAACAAAGCCAAATGCGGTTCATAGTCCAACACATTTTTCTTGATTTCTTGTTTTTCCAAATTACGAACATAGGGCGGATTGGAAACGATTATGTTGTAGGATGATGGATGATGGATGATGGATGATGGAAGTTGGGATAAATCTTCCACTTCTAAAATGTTGGCTTGAATGAAATTGATTTCGACTTTATTTAACTCCGCATTTCGTTTAGCTACTTCTAAAGCCTTTTCTGAAAGATCAATTGCTGAAACATTTGCTTGTGGTAAGTTTACTTTTAATGCAATTGGGATACAACCCGTTCCTGTTCCGATGTCTAAAATGGTGTTGGGTGTTGGGTGATGGGTGATGGATGAATTCAAAATCCATTCTACCAATTCCTCGGTTTCTGGTCTTGGAATTAAAGTGTTTTCATTGACTTCAAATTTTAAGCTATAAAACCAAGCTTCACCCGTAATGTATTGAATGGGTTTATCTTGTTGTAATTGAGCTAAAATAGTATTCCACTTTTCAACTTCAGCCTCTGAAAGTTCAAAATTCGGATTCAAAGCAACGTCTACTCGCTTCAAATTGTGCAAATATTCGGTTAGGATGAAAAAGAAACTTTCGATTTCTTGTTCGTCTTGACTATTTTTTAGTGAGTTGAAAAAGTGGGATTTGTATTGTTTTAAAAGCATCATTTTAAACTATTTTCTTCGTCATCCAAACTTCACAACTACTGTGCCCTGTGTTTCCCATTGGACCATCAATATGTTCAAAACCCATTCGTTTATAAAGTTTTTGAGCGGCAGTCATAAATGATAAAGTTTCCAAATAACAAAGTTCAAAATCTTGATTTCTGGCAAATTCCAAACATTTTTCAATGATTTTCTCAGCAAAACCTGCTCCTCTAATTTCGGGAGCAAAGTACATTTTTTGCAATTCACATACTTTAGTATTGTCCTGCTGAACTGGATTCAGCATCTCTAAGGGCGCCACACCACAACCACCAACAACTTTCCCTTCAAGTTCCACAACATAATATATAGAACGTGGTTCTTGATACACTTCATATAAGGTATCTAAAATAGGGTCAGCATAAGCCGTTCCTACTTTTGGCGCATTTAATTCGTGAAAAATATCGCGAATTACTTTGGCAATCGAGGCATTATCTTTTTGTTGGATTTCTCTAATTAACATAACATTTTTATTGTTGGTAAAAATACATAAATTAACGTGAGATTGTTTTAACATATAAGCCATTTAAGTTTTTTGCCTTTTGAAAAGATTTAAAAAGCACATAAAAGAAAATTAATAGCTTTTGTGAACTTTTTGATTATCTTCTTAAAGTATATTTATACTCATATGACTTATATGTTTAATTTTATACTCTTAAAAATACTACTTTTGTACAATGACGACGCACGAATTTTACATGAAACGCTGTATTGAACTCGCTAAAAATGGTTTGGGAACTACCTATCCTAATCCTTTAGTGGGAAGTGTGATTGTGCATGATGGTAAAATCATAGGCGAAGGTTGGCACAAAAAAGCGGGCGAACCGCACGCTGAAGTCAATGCAGTAAATTCAGTAAAAGACAAATCGTTATTAAAAGAAGCCACAATTTATGTGAGTTTGGAACCGTGTAGTCATTTTGGAAAAACACCTCCATGTTGTGATTTAATTATTGTAAATGAAATTCCGAATGTAGTGATTGGAACTATAGACCCATTTTCAAAAGTTGCCGGAAATGGCATTAAAAAACTAATTGAAAGTGACAAAAATGTAACCGTTGGCATTTTAGAAGACGAATGTAATGAACTTAACAAGCGATTTTTCACGTTTCATCAAAAGGAAAGACCTTATATTATATTGAAATGGGCAGAAACCGCGGATGGATTTATTGCTCCTGAGATGCCGAAACCAGTTCAGCATGACAAATTGAAACCCGTTTGGATTACCAATCAATATTCCAGACAATTGTTACATAAATGGAGAACGGAAGAGCAAGCTATTTTAGCAGGAACCAATACCGTTTTAGACGATAATCCTAAATTAAATGCGAGAGATTATATTGGAAATAATCCGGTTCGAATTGTAGTTGATAAATCAGGTAAAATTTCTGAAAAGTATCATGTTAAGGACAATTCGCAAAAAACTATTTTCATTACCGAAAGTGAAAAATTTGAAACAACTGAAAATTGTATCTATGAAAATGTTATCTTTGATAAAAGCCTAGCAAAAACTATAATTCCTATTTTATACCGTCATGACATTCAATCGGTTATCATAGAAGGAGGTGCAAAAACACTTCAGTCGTTTATCGATGCAAATTTATGGGATGAAGCTAGAGTTTTTAGAGGAAAAATTAAATTTCAAAACGGAACTACCGCCCCAAAGTTAACTGGTTTTCCAACCACCCGTTTTGACATAATGGATGACCAACTTAAAATTTTCAGAAATTATGATTGAAGCTATTATTTTTGACTTTGGTGATGTCTTTATAAATTTAGACAAACAAAAAATTGATTCCGAATTTAGAAAATTGGGTTTAACCGCTTGGCATGAAGATATAGATGCACTCCATAAACAATATGAATTAGGGAAAATTGATGAACTCGAATTTATGTCGGGTTTCCAAAAGCATTTACCAAAAGCTGATTTAATGAGTATTCGAAGTGCTTGGTGTTCAATATTAGGCGATTTTCCATTGTACCGACTAGAATTTTTACAAATGATTGCTTCAAAATACCGATTATTTTTATTGAGTAACACCGATCATACCCATATTGAAAAATTTGAACACAATGAAGGACTCACGTTTGCAAGAGATTTTTATAGTTGTTTTGAAAAAGTCTATTTTTCATACGAAATTCAAATGCGAAAACCCGAAGAAGATGCTTTTAAATTTGTGTTGAATAACCACAATTTAAATCCGAAAAAGACCTTATTTATTGATGATAAAAAGGAAAATACCGATGTGGCTGAACAACTAGGGCTTATCGTTTGGAATTTAGAAGTAGGAAAAGAGGATGTAGTTGATTTATTTTCTAAAAAATTTAATTTTTGATTTGAGCCCAACACAAAACGATACCTATAAAACGATTGAAAAGGCTAGTCCGGAAATTTTGTTCAAAGAAAAGAACAGTAAATTTTATGGTTATGCATTTCCAGTATCTTCAGAAGAAACAATCAAAGAACATATTGAACACTTAAAGAAAGAACATTTTTCGGCACGGCATTGGTGTTATGCATATCAAATAGGTACAGAAAAAATTCAGTATCGTGCAAATGATGACGGAGAACCTAACAATAGCGCTGGAATGCCAATCTATGGACAAATTCAGTCGTTTGAAGTTACCAATGTATTAGTCGTTGTGGTTCGCTATTTTGGTGGGGTAAAATTGGGTGTTGGCGGATTAATTTCTGCTTACAAAACGGCTGCACAAATGGCTCTGGAAGAATCAGCAATCATTGAAAAAACAATCGATAAACAATTTGCTATATCTTTTAGTTATGCCAACATGAATAAAGTAATGCGAATCATTAAGGAAAAAAATCTTGCAATTGTTTCTCAAAAAATGGAAATGGACTGTGAAATTATTGTTGCAACTCGAAAAAAAAATGTCCAAAATCTATTGGACACTTTTGAAAATTTATATAAAGTTCAACTCAAAGAACTTTAAATTTATAGCGCAGCAATTTTTTCTAAAACATAACTTGGAGGCAAAATTGGTCGGCCAGTTTTCATATCAACAAAGACCAACATTGAATAGCCCGTTGTTAATAACTCATTTTTTTCATTGTATATTTCGTAATCAAATTCAATCTTAACAGAGGTCTGACTTTTTAAGATTGTTTTAACCGTTAGCAAATCATCATATCGAGCTGGTTTTTTATAATTCATTGTTAAAGACACTACAGGAAGCATTACACCATTTTCTTCCATCCATTTGTAAGAAACCCCCATATTCCTTAGCCATTCAACTCGACCCATTTCAAAATATTGTGCATAATTACCGTGATAAACGACTCCCATTTGATCGGTTTCTGCATAACGCACACGAACTTGAAATTGATATTCTCTCATCTTGAACTTTGTTTTTTATTTTTTTATTAAAATTAAATGTCTACTTACAATATTTTTTTTTAAAAATCAATAGCAAAAAAATTTTTTTTATAGAAAATTGTTCACATATTTGCTATCCCAAATAACTGACAAAAAATCCCTATTCTTTTTGTAAGATAACCTGTACAAAAATAAGAATAACAATTCATAATTAATCGAATTTATGACAAAAACTGCGCAATCGGTATGGAATAACTGTCTATGTTTCATAAAAGACAACATTCAAGATCAAGCTTTCAAAACTTGGTTTGAACCTATTCAGTCAGTTGAGTTAAATGATAACGCTTTGTCAATTCAAGTACCTAGTAAATTTTTCTACGAATGGTTAGAAGAACACTATGTAAAATTATTAAAAGTTGCTCTTACAAAAGAACTTGGTCCAAGCGCTAAGTTATTGTACAAAATTAAAATGGAAAATACTTATGGTAATAAACTTCCATTTACAGAACAAATTCCAAGTTATAACAGAACTGCAGTAAAACCTCAAGAAGTTGATGTGCCTATTGCGAACAAAAACCCGGAGTTAAAAAACCCGTTTATTATTCCTGGCATTCGTAACTTAAAAATTGAATCGCAATTAAATGCTAATTATAGTTTTGATAATTTCCTTGAAGGAGATTCAAACCGATTAGCTAGAAGTGCAGGTATGGCTGTTGCTAATAAACCTGGTGGAACTTCATTTAATCCGTTATTAATTTTTGGTGGTGTAGGATTAGGAAAAACGCACCTTGCGCATGCAATAGGTGTTGAAATCAAAGATAAATATCCTGAAAAAACAGTATTATATATTTC